>JBQMQB010000001.1:0-33503 GCA_052172715.1 Giesbergeria sp.
TGCTGTCATGAAAATCGTCGTCCGCTACTTTGCCTCTATCCGTGAGGCGGCCGGTACGGCCACCGAAGAGATCGATACAGAGGCTGGCACCATCGCCGAGCTGCGTGCTGAGCTGCTCGGGCGAGGCGGTGCGTTCGCCGAGACCTTGGCCCCCGGCCGCGCCGTGCGCATGGCGCTCAACCAGCAGCTCGCGCACGAGCATGCGGGGTTGACGGACGGGGACGAGGTGGCGTTTTTTCCACCAGTGACGGGTGGGTGACGCCTCGCACACGGTGGGATTTCGTGAGAGGCCGACCGCCAGGTCGAACCCAAAATAGCAGTGGACCGTTTGGTTTCTACCGACTGACCGCATGGAGGCGTGGTTTCATTCCTTCAATGGACACGCTCCTGGCAGGCGCATCCAACGGCGGTTTTTAGGCTCAGTGTCCTTCGCGGATGCGCTGCTCCGACAGCGTGTGCAGGTACACCTCCAAGTTGCTGTAGCCGGGCACACCCACCACGGCCATGGACAACTGTGTGCCGTTGTGGTCTTGCACCGAGGCGTTGAGGCCGTGCGCGAGCTCCCAGGCATCGGGCATGCCGTCGCCGTCGCTGTCGACTGGGGGCTGCGGCGCGGTGACAAAGGGCAGGGCGCTGCCGTCGCCTGCCGGGTTGGTATCGCGCGGCTGTAGCGCGATCTGACCGCGTGCCACGGCATCCATCAGCCGCCGGTCCATCGGGTCGCGCGGGAAGGCGCCTGCCCGCAGCACGCCCAGAGGTGCCAAGTCGCTGGCCTGGTCGTAGCCTATGAAGGGAAAGTCGTTGCGCTCTGCGGTGCCAAAAAACGGCATGGCGGCACTTGGCTGCTGCTCTGGGTAGTCGTTGCAGCAGTACATCAGCGCATAGTCACTGCGGCCGGGGTACAGGTTGAGTTGGTTGCCTGCGAACCAGGTGGCAGTGCGGGGCTGCGCGCCCAGGGGTGTGGCCATGTGCACCAGCCCGAATCGAAACGGCTCCGGCTGCGCGGTATTGCGCGCTACCGCCTGGTTACCGGCAAGGTTCATGCGGTAGTAGATGGGCTGGCCGCCGTCCGAGCCTGAAACGGTGGTGTTGTTCACGTCGATGAAGTACCCCATGTCCCAGTACAGGTTGTTGGACAGCTCGATGTCCATTACCGAGCCGGCGGCTGCCGCGCTCTCGCGCGAGAATTCGGGGTAGCGCCCCAGGATGCGGTTGAACACGTTGTGGTGCAGCGCCAGGCGGGTGAGTTCGTAGCCTTGTGTGGGGTTGCTGTAGTTCACCAGCACGCCGCCCCGCTCGGCATGGTCGCCCACGGTTTCCGCGATGATGGTGTTTTGCAGCGTAATGTCTTGGGAGTACGAGATTTCCACTGCCTCGTCAGTGGCGCCGCCGATCGATACCTGGTCCACGATGGCGCGTCGCGTGTAGCGCAGGCGCAGGCCGTCGTCCTGCTGCCCGTCGGGGCGGATGCGCACATGGCGCAAGATCCAGTTGTCCGCCTTGCGGCTCCCCGCCGCGCAGGCCACGTCTTGGTCGCAATAGGGTTCCTCGGTGGTGTGAAACTGGCGCACGGTGATGCCGCCCGGCGATGTTTGCCCCGCAATGGTCACATCCCCCCGGGTGAGCTGAATGGCCGCGTTGATAAGGCCGCTGACGGCAAACACCACGGTGCGTGGGCCGGTTTCGTCCAGTGCCGCTTGCAGCGAGCCTGGGCCATTCGCGTTGAGGTTGGTCACCGTGATGACGCGCCCGCCGCGGCCCCCCGTGGCCTGCGCGCCAAACCCCGCGGCACCGGGAAAGGCCTGGGCGCGGCCTTCTGCCACTGCGCCCACGCGCAGCACCTGCAGTTGCGCGTGTTCCACCACCACTCCACTGTAGGCGTTGCCGTCTACGACCAGGCTGGGCAGAGTCAGCGTGCCGGTGGCACCGTCGAAACTGAAGGCGGTGGCGCCTGCATCGTTGAACCGCACGGGCGAGGGGCCGGTAAGCCGCAGGACCACATCGCGGTAGCGGTCGGGCTGCCCAGCAATGCCGATCTCGGTGATCGCCAATTCGCCAGTAGCGCTGTTGAAACTAGAGGACGCAGCGTGGGCAGAAAAGCCCATGCAAAACCCGGCAAGAAGCACAAGAAGACGCAGCATGGGAGACTCCTCAGTGATGAGGAGCTCATCGTATCGATTTGTATCTCTGGCGAATAGGGATTTTTTCAACGGTCAGTCCGTACCCTCAAGAAGGGGGCATTGCCATTGCAACAACTCGGCGAGCCGCAGCACCACCCACGTGGCCTCGGCGGGGCTGACGCCAGATTCTGGCGTGCACAGCCCGCCGTGAATGCGCCGCAGCACCTCTTCCTCTGACGGTGCCTGTACGTGGTACAGCGTTTGTGCCTGCTCCACCAGCACGCTCGCCAGGTCTTCGCACAGCTCGTAGCGGGCGCGCACCACCTCGGCGCCCTTGCGCAGGCGGTTGCGGGCGTCCGTGTACACGGCCATGAAGCTCGGAGGCACCAGAATCTGGTTGTCGTGTTCCTGCATGGGGCTGTGGTCAGTCGGGGGTAAACAGGCGGTCGAATTTTTCGCGATCTGGTGCCTGCTCAAAGCTCACCAGTTGCCCCATCTTGCCGTCGCCCGCGCGGCAGGCGGCAAACAGCGTGGCTTTGCCGCTGAAGTGAAAATCTTCCAGCACGATGAGCGCGTAGGGGTAGGGCACAAACACCTGAATGCTGAATACTTCGCGGTGGCGGTTGCGTGGCGAGGGAAAGAGCTTGTAGCCTGGGATGTCGATTGTCTGGGTGGCCATGGGATACCGTTACAGTGGTAGGCAATGCTACAGACTAAATCGGAACGCCATGGCTGCAACGCGTGACAAAAATACCTGGGCGCTCAAGGTGCTGGGGCTGGTCAAGGGCGGCAACCTGGCGGCTGCGCTGGCGCAGACGCAGGTGGCGCCATCAGAAGGCGACATTGTGCGATTGCAGGGTTTGCTGGCGGCTTTGCCAACCACGCCGCTGTTGCGCCAGTTCGCCACACAGGTGGAAGAGGCCCGCCAGCTCATGGCTGCGCCGCGCCTGCACCGCTCGCCTTGACGGTCTGCTGATTTTCCATGAACGCCATTCACATCGCCATCCAGACCGACGATTTCGACCTCAGCACTGAGGTGGCGCTGCTCCGTGCACAGGATGGCCGCGTGGGCGCGGTTTGCAGCTTTGTAGGCACGGTGCGCGACCGCAATGGGCCCGAGCACGGCGTGGCGGCGATGGAGTTGGAACACTACCCCGGCATGACCGAGCGGTCCATCCACGCCATGGCGCAAGACGCGTTTGCGCGCTTTGACATTCTGGCCGTGCGGCTCATCCACCGCGTGGGGCTACTGGCGCCGCTGGACCAAATCGTGCTGGTGTCGGTGAGCTCGGCGCACCGGGGGCAGAGTTTTCAGGCCTGTGAGTTTTTGATGGACTACCTTAAAACCCAGGCGCCGTTCTGGAAGAAGGAAACCACGCCGAGTGGTGCCTGCTGGGTCGACGCGCGGGTGAGCGACGATGCGGCGCTGGCGCGCTGGGGCATCGACTCGCAGAACGCCTGATTTCGAGTAAAAATAGATTTTTTCTTGATAGGTAAGGTTTGGCAGCTATGTATTTAATAGTGGTTGCGCCAGTGCACCTGTTTGCGCTTGCGCAAGAACAGCGCAGGCATCCCGCTTGAAATAGCGCCTACGGTGCCCCAATTGCCCTGGAATCTTGAGGAAACACTTCCATGCGAATCGACAAATTCACCACCAAGTTCCAGGAAGCCCTGAGCGATGCACAGTCGATCGCGCTGGGCAACGACCACGCTTACATCGAGCCCGTGCACCTGCTCGCGGCCATGCTGCGCCAGGACGACGGCCCACGCGCGCTGCTGGAGCGCGCCGGTGCCAATGTGCCCGGCCTGCTGGCAGGGGCCGATGCGGCCGTCAAGCGCCTGCCCCAGGTGACCGGGCAAGACCAGGTGCAGGGCGGGCCGGAGCTGGGCCGTGTGCTGCAGGCGACGGAGAAGGAAGCCATCAAACGGGGTGACCAGTTCATTGCCAGCGAGTTGTTTTTGCTGGCGCTGATCGACAGCAAGGGCGAGGCTGCGCGCATCGCCAAAGAAAATGGCCTGACGCGCAAGAGCCTGGAAGCTGCCATTGAGGCGGTGCGCGGCGGCCAGAAGATGGACAGCGCCGAGGGCGAGGGCCAGCGTGAGGCTCTGAAGAAGTACTGCATCGACCTGACTGAGCGTGCCCGCATGGGCAAGCTCGACCCGGTGATTGGCCGCGACGACGAAATTCGCCGCGCCATTCAGGTGCTGCAGCGGCGCACCAAGAACAACCCGGTGCTGATCGGCGAGCCTGGCGTCGGCAAGACGGCCATTGTCGAAGGCCTGGCGCAGCGCATCATCGCGGGCGAGGTGCCCGATTCGCTCAAGGGCAAGCGCGTGCTTTCGCTCGACATGGCGGCGCTGCTGGCCGGCGCCAAGTTCCGCGGCGAGTTTGAAGAGCGCCTGAAAACCGTGCTCAAGGAGCTGGCGCAGGACGAGGGGCAAACCATCGTTTTCATCGACGAGCTGCACACCATGGTCGGTGCTGGCAAGGCAGACGGCGCGATGGATGCAGGCAACATGCTCAAGCCTGCTCTGGCGCGGGGTGAGCTGCACTGCGTGGGCGCGACCACGCTGGACGAGTACCGCAAGTACATCGAAAAAGACGCCGCGCTGGAGCGCCGTTTCCAGAAAATTCTCGTCGGCGAGCCGACGGTAGAGGCCACCATCGCCATTCTTCGCGGCCTGCAAGAGCGTTATGAGTTGCACCACGGTGTGGAGATCACCGACCCGGCCATCGTCGCGGCGGCGGAGCTGTCCAACCGCTACATCACCGACCGTTTTCTGCCGGACAAAGCGATTGATTTGATTGACGAGGCGGCCGCCAAGATCAAGATCGAGATCGACTCCAAGCCTGAGGTGATGGACAAGCTTGACCGACGGCTGATTCAGCTGCAGATCGAGCGCGAAGCGGTGCGCAAGGAAAAAGACGAAGCCTCGCAGAAGCGTTTTGACCTTATCGAGGAAGAAATCACTTCGCTGCAAAAGGAAATCGCCGACCTCGATGAGATCTGGCAGTCTGAAAAGGCCCAGGCCCAAGGCAGCCAGCATGTGCGTGAGGAGCTTGAGCACGCCAAGCTGCAAATTGAAGAGCTCAAGCGCAAAGGCGACTTCAACAAGGTCGCAGAACTGCAGTACGGCAAGCTGCCTGAGCTGGAAAAGCAGCTCAAGGAAGCGCAAGCGAAAGAATCTGGCGAAGGCGCGCACACGCCCAACCGCCTCTTGCGCACGCAGGTGGGCGCCGAAGAAATCGCCGAGGTAGTGAGCCGTGCCACGGGTATTCCGGTGTCCAAAATGATGCAGGGCGAGCGCGACAAGCTCTTGCTCATGGAAGCCAAGCTGCACGACCGCGTGGTCGGGCAGGATGAAGCCATTGCGGCCGTGGCCAATGCCATCCGCCGCTCGCGCTCGGGCCTGTCGGACCCGAACCGGCCCACGGGCAGTTTCCTGTTCCTCGGCCCCACCGGCGTCGGCAAGACCGAGCTGTGCAAGGCGCTAGCAGGTTTCCTGTTCGACAGCGAAGACCACCTGATTCGCATCGACATGAGCGAATTCATGGAGAAGCATTCGGTCGCCCGCCTGATTGGCGCGCCGCCCGGTTACGTGGGCTATGAGGAGGGCGGCTACCTGACCGAAGCCGTGCGCCGCAAGCCATACAGCGTGCTGCTGCTGGACGAGGTGGAAAAGGCCCACCCGGACGTGTTCAACGTGCTGCTGCAGGTGCTCGACGACGGGCGCCTCACGGACGGTCAAGGCCGCACCGTGGACTTTAAGAACACCGTCATCGTGATGACCAGCAACATCGGCTCGCACCTGATCCAGGCGATGGTGGGGCAGGATTCCGAGGACATCAAGGAAGCGGTCTGGGGGGAACTCAAGAACCATTTCCGGCCCGAATTCCTCAATCGCATTGACGAGACGGTGGTGTTCCACTCGCTCGATGCCGGGCACATCGAATCGATTGCGCGCATTCAGCTGCAAATTCTGCAAGCGCGTTTGGCGAAGATGGATCTGGCGCTCCAAGTGTCCGAGACGGCGGTGGCCGAGCTGGCCAAGGTCGGGTTTGACCCGGTGTTTGGCGCGCGGCCGCTCAAGCGGGCCATTCAGCAGCGCATCGAGAACCCGCTGTCCAAGCTGCTGCTGGAGGGCAAGTACCCGCCCAAGAGCGTGATCGCGGTCGACGTGGACCCAGTGCAGACGCCTGGGGTGTTCCATTTCAGTGCTGGGCAGGCGCCTGCGAACGCCCAGAGTTGAGTAAAAATGATAGCTTTTGCCGCTTTGCTATAGGGCCTTAATAGCCATTTTTGTCATATATTTCGCCTGCTCAGGCAGGCGAGGAGATGTTTTGGATGCAGTCGTGAACCGTGTGCTGGCCTGGGTGCTGCGCGCTGTGGTGCTGGTGGCCGGGTTGGTTGTTTTCCTCAGCTTGCTCACTGCTGTGCTTGTGCTGGCGTGCCTGTGGGGTCTGCGCATGCTGTGGGCGCGTATCACCGGTCGGCCCGTGACGCCGTGGGTGATGGGGGTTGATCCGCGCGCTGCTTGGCGGGCCACGGCCAGCCGAACTGGCTGGGGCCAGCGTCCAGCGGAAAAGCAGGAAGAGCACGAGCCGACGACGCCGCCGCAAACCGGTGCTGCCGGCCCGCTGATGCGCCCGCTGCCTGGCACAGAAGACGTCACCGACGTACAGCCCCGCGCCCCGCGCGATTGAGGCGCTGCCCCTAAGCAGGGGCAAAACCCACCACTATGATGCAAAAATGACTTCCAACGACCTGCACGCCTTGTTTGATGCCCAGCACAAGGCCAGCCGCGAGCATGTAGCCGTGCCATTGATGGTGCGCCGCGAGCGCCTGCTGCGCATGCGAAAGCTCCTAGATGAGCACAGCGGTACTCTGGCAGCGGCGGTCGAGGCCGATTTCGGCGTGCGCTCGCAGCGCCTGACTGAGGTAGCCGACATGTTCGTGCTGCACACGCTCATTGGCCACACGCTTAAGCACCTGGCCCGCTGGAGCCGGCCGCAAAAGGTGCGCACGCCGCTCTACTTACTGCCCGCCAGCGCGCGCATCGAGCGCCAGCCGCTCGGCGTCGTCGGCGTGATTTCGCCCTGGAATTACCCCATTCAACTGGCCCTGGCGCCGGCAATTACGGCGCTGGCGGCAGGTAACCGCGTGATGATCAAACCCAGCGAGCTCACGCCCCACACCTCGGCGCAGCTCGAGCGTCTGTTGGCGCAGTTTTTTACGCCAGACGAAGTGTGTGTAGTGCAGGGCGACGCTGCTGTGGCCAGTGCCTTTGCGGCGCTGCCCTTTGACCACCTGGTGTTCACCGGCTCCACGGTCGTGGGGCGCAAAGTGGCGCAGGCGGCAGCCGCGAACCTCACGCCGACCACGCTAGAGCTGGGCGGAAAATCGCCTTGCATCATCGACGCCGATTGCCGCCTGGAAGATGCGGCGCTCAAGATTGCCCACGGCAAGCTGCTTAACGCCGGCCAGACCTGCATCGCCCCCGATTACGTGCTGCTGCCGCGCGGCAGCGAGAACGCGTTTGCCGATGCCTACCGCGCAGCGGTGGCCAAACTATTCCCCACCATCGCCGGTAATGGCGACTACGCCTCCATCATCAGCCCGCGCCACCTGGCGCGCCTGCGCAGCATCCTGCAGCAGGCCCAGGCCAATGGGGCGCAGGTGCTGTCTATGGACCCATTTCCGGACAAGTCGGTCGCCCCCGGCGCGGCGGTGCTCGATGGTGCCATCAGCCGCCAGATGGCGCCGGTGCTGGTGGTGGGCGCCACCTCCAGCATGCAGCTGATGCAGGAGGAGATCTTTGGCCCGATCCTGCCCGTCATCACCTACGAGCGGCTTGACGATGCCATCGCCCACATCAACTCCGGGCCACGGCCGCTGGCGCTCTACTGGTTTGGCAACAACGACAGTGTGCGCGACGACGTGCTCGCACGCACCGTGAGCGGCGGGGTCACTGTGAACGACACGCTCATGCACATTGCCCACGACAACCTGCCCTTTGGCGGCGTGGGCGACAGCGGTTGGGGTGCCTACCATGGCGAGCAAGGTTTTCTGCGCTTTTGCCACCAAAAATCGGTGCTGATCCAGTCCCGCTGGTCGCTTGGCTCGGTGTTTTATCCGCCCTACGGCGCGCGACTCGACAGCACGCTCAAGCTGTTGCGGAAAATCATTTAGAGGGTGGGCGCGGTGTCTCACTGAGAAGGGCTGCATGCTTTGCCCCTTGCCTGGCCCAGGCCAGTGCAAAAGGTGAAAAACTGTTTCCGGCGACAATGCCGCTCTTTTTCAATTTCCGTTCTCCGGTTTCAGTCGGTTTTTTTCATGTCCAGCATTCAGGTTCGCCCCGCCACCCTTCGCGATGCCAAAGCTATCGCGCAAATCCACACTGTTTCCGCCCAGGAGGCCTACCAAGGTATCGTTCCAGACGAGCAACTCAAGAGCGTTTCCGTAGAAAAGCGCCAGGCTTACTGGCGTGAAGCCATCGAATACTGCGAGCCGCAAGTGCAGGTGGCCGTAGAAGACGAAAAAGTGATCGGTTTCGTCGGTTACGACCGCTCGCGCGACGAAAAATCACGCCCCACCACAGGTGAAATTTGGGCCATTTACGCAGCGCCTACCCATTGGGACAAGGGCGTGGGCCTGGCTTTGTGGGACGCCGCGCGCGATGGCCTGCAAGAAGAAGGCTGCACCAACGTCACCGCGTGGGTGCCGCTGCGCAATGAGCGCGCCATCCGCTTTCATGAGCTGGCTGGCTTTAAGCGCGAAATGGCTACAGCCAAAACTGCCGTGGTTGGCAGCGTGAAGATTGAGGAAGTGCGCCTCAAGCGCGCCCTCGCCGACTGAAAGCCCCCATGGTCAACCCCACCCTTTCCTGGACCGCTGCCGGCGGCGCCGTACACAGCGCCCCTTGGCGCAGCGCATCGGGCGCCAGCGCCCCGCGCCGGGTCGAACGGGTGGACGACACGCTGAGTGCCGACAGTGCCTACCGCTTCGCCTGTGCCGGCACCGGCATGCTGTGGCAGGGCGATTTCCAGAACGCGCGGCAATTGCTGCAGGCGCTCGCACGCCGTGCCGACAACAAGCCCCCCAAGGCCGCGGCCCGTGCTGTGGCCAAGGCCGCGGCTGCCAGCCCGCTGGACCGTTTCCATCTGCACCGCCAGGCGCAGTCGCAGCGCGCACGCACGCTGGGTACGCTGCTGATTGCTTTGGCGCCCGACTATTCCATTGACCTGCGCCGCGCGCCCGATTGGCGTGCTGCCATCACTGAAGCCTGGGGCCCTCCCACGGGCAAAGCCTGCGTGGCGTCGCTGCGCGAGCTGCTGGGCATTGTCGGCGCGCACGAATGGCGCAAAAAAGGCGTGGAAATTGCCGCGCTGGGCGAGGCACCTGGCAACCGCATCCACCCGCACTACGGCGTGTTCTCGCCGGTGCGCGGCGAATACCTCGATCTGGTGGCGCGCCAGCCGCTGCCCAACGGCGCGGCACTGGCCTTTGATATCGGCACCGGCACCGGCGTGCTTGCGGCCTTGCTGGTGCGCCGCGGCGTGCAGAAGGTGATTGCCACCGAAAACGCGCCCCATGCGCTGGCCTGCGCCCGCGAGAACATCACGCGCCTGGGCCTTGCTGCCAAGGTAGAAGTACTCGACACCGATCTGTTTCCACCCGGCCGCGCGCCGCTCATCGTCTGCAACCCACCGTGGCTGCCAGCGCGGCCCAGTTCAGCGCTGGAACACGCCATTTACGACGAAGGCAGCAGCATGCTGCGCGGTTTTCTGTCCGGGCTTGGCGAGCATCTGGCACCGGGCGGCGAAGCCTGGCTGCTTCTGTCGGACCTGGCCGAGCACCTAGGCCTGCGCACACGCGAGGAGCTAGAGGGGTGGATTGCGGAGGCTGGCCTGACAGTGCTGGACCGCACCGACGTGCGCCCGCAGCACCCCAAAGTGCACGACGTTGAAGACCCACTGCATGCCGCCCGCGCAGCGGAAGTGACCTCGCTCTGGCGCCTTGCTGTGGGTGTTTGAGTTGCTATAAAAAATGGAGCTGTTGGCGCTTGCTAGATAAGCGCTAACAGCCATTTTCCCCATGAATTTCGAGCCTCCTGCGGCCCCAACGCCGCCGCCGCTGCTGCTGCTGGCCCCCATGGAAGGGCTGCTCGATTTTGTGCTGCGCGACATCCTCACCCGCATCGGCGGGGTGGACCGCTGTGTGTCCGAGTTCATCCGCATCACCGGCACGCTGCTGCCCGACAAGGTGTTCCTGCGCTATGTGCCCGAGCTTCAGAACGGCGGGCGTACCCTGGCCGGTACGCCGGTGCGCGCGCAGCTGTTGGGTTCTGACGCTGTCTGCATGGCCGAGAACGCCGCCGCGCTTGCGGCGCTCGGCCCCGAAGGCATTGATCTCAATTTTGGTTGCCCCGCTCAGGTGGTCAACCGCCACGGCGGTGGCGCGGCGCTGCTGCGTGAGCCAGATCGCATTGCACAGGTGGTCGCCGCGGTGCGGCGCGCTGTGCCTGCGCATGTGCCGGTATCGGCCAAGATGCGCCTGGGCTACGACGACACCGCGCTGGCGCAAGATTGCGCCCGCGCCATGGCGGACGCCGGTGCCTGCGAAATTGTGGTACACGCGCGCACCAAGCAAGATGGCTACCGCCCGCCGGCCTACTGGGAGCAGATTCCGGCCATCCGCGCCGCGGTGCGCGTGCCGCTGGTGGCCAATGGTGAAATCTGGACGCTGCAAGATGCGCTGCGCTGCCGCGCTGTGTCTGGCTGCGAGGCGCTCATGCTGGGGCGTGGCATGGTGGCCTACCCAGGGCTTGCGCTGGCGCTGCGTGGGCACGACGCTGGGTATGCAGGCACTGCCCGCGAGCCGCTGCCTTGGACCGCGATGGCGCCGCATTTGCTTGATTTCTGGCTACTGGTCTGCACGCACCTTGACGCAGGCCAGCGTGCCGGGCGGGTGAAGCAGTGGCTCAATTTGCTGCGCCGACGCTACCCCGAAGCACAAATGGCGTTTGACACGGTGCGCGTGCTGACCGTGCAGCAGGCAGTGGGCGATGCGCTGGCACGCATTGCGCAGCAGGCAGGTGAGGTCACAGCAAATGGTCCGGCGCCAGTGGGCCCAGCAGGTAGAGCAGAAGTCGCAGCATAAGGCTGGTGTCGGGCTCGTGGCGCATGTCGACCAGATCGCTTCCCTCGGGCGCGTGCCAGACAAGGCCGTGCTCGTCCTGCTCCACATGCCACGCGAGTTCGCGCAGGCCGGTTTCAATTTGCGTCGTGGCGAGCTGTGAGAGCCTGCGGCTGCGGATCAGCAGGGCAATTTCAGTGTTTTGCAGCTCCGAGCGCAGGTCCAAATTCATCGAGCCAATGACAAGCATGCGACTGTCCATCACCATGATTTTGGAATGCAGCATGGCGCGCGAGCTGCCACTGGAGCCTGATAGTCCCATGGCGCTGCGCACTCCGGCCAGCTCGCTGCGCATTTCGTAGAGTTCCACGCCCAGCGCCAGTAGTGCTTCGCGGTGGCCCATGTAGCCGGCATGCGCTATGGGCGCGTCGTTAGAAGCCAGAGAATTGGTTAGCACGCGCACGCGAATGCCGCGGGCACGGGCGTCTGCAAAGGCTTTCATGATGTCTTTGCCAGGCACAAAGTAGGGCGAGACGATGAGCAAATCTTGCTGTGCCTGGCCCATGAGCTGGAGCAGACCATCGACCACGGTGTCTCCGCTCGCTTCGCTTTGTACACTCGGTTTGGCCTGAGGCGCACCGCGCTGTATGTTGGCGACTGCCGCCCGAGGCGTTTGGGCAGCTGGTGCTTGTGCTGCGGCGAGCGAATTTTCTGTCGGCACGTCAGCAGTAGCGGACGCTGCGACGGTGTCTGAATCCGTGTTCCGTGGTGTGGCCGGGTCCGCGCCTTCTGCAGCAATTTTTGCCGGCTTGTCCGCGAGCACTACAGCGGGAGCCCAGATGAATCGCGCTGCATTGAGGTCCATGGCCTTGAACTCTGCGACGCGTTGCTTCTGTTCTGCTTTGACCTCCCGATTGGTGGGCGCGGGCGAATTTGTTGCTGCCGCCTCCGGACGTTCAGTCTTGGTGCTGTCGGCCGGTTCGTCGGCCTTGGCGTCGTCTTCGGAGCGGAACTGTTCCCGCATCTTGAGCAGGTCCTCTTTGCTGATCAGCGACTGAACGGGGTAAGCACGCTCGTTGTTCCAATAGCTGTCAAAGCTGCCTGAGAGGTCGGCGACGATGGGGCCGACGGCCAGCACGTCCAAGTCGACGAAGTTCCCAGCCTTGGCATTGCCAAAATAGGCGTCGCCCAAATTGCGGCCGCCGGTGATCCCCATGGCGTTGTCGGCAATGAAGAGTTTGTTGTGCATGCGCTGTTGGGCGCGCGAAAAGTCCAGTACTGCGCTGGCGATTCGACCTAGCTTGGAGGCGCGTGGCCCCGCTACCGGGTTGAACATGCGCATCTCAATGTTGGGTTCAAAGGCGAGGCGCATGACCTGCGCGTCGCGCCCGGTGCTGTGAAAATCGTCCAGCAGCACGCGCACGCGCACGCCGCGCCGTGCGGCCGCCACTACGCTGCGCAGCAGGCGTGCCGTGCTGGCGTCGGCGTGAATGGCGTAGTACTGCAGGTCGAGCGTCTTTTCGGCTGCTTGGGTCAGCGCCAGACGGCTTCCAAAGGCCTCATCTGGGCCGCTCAGCAGCAGGAAGCCCGAGCTGTGTCGTGACCTTGCGGCATCGTGGCGCTGCAGGATGCTGGCGCCCAGCGTGGTACTGACCGACGTTTCGAGCGCATGCGAGACCGGGCGGACCACATCCTGTGGCAAGCCCCCGCAGGCGACCAGCAGCGTGCACAGGCCAAGGGAGAGAAAAGAGTGGTGAAATGTCATGGACGCTTGTGGGCCCTGCGCCGACAACACCCACGGTGTTGAATTTCGGTTTCACGTAAGCCCATGTAAGCGTAGCGCGAAGGCGAAGCCAAACGCGTCGGACACCGCGCCGCCCGTGCGGGCGGCCTTTGCCTACCAACTTGCTTCGCGCTCAGGCGTGGCGCTGATGCGGTGGATGGAGAGGTCGGCGCCGTCGAACTCCTGCTCGCGTGTCAGGCGCAGGCCCAGCGTGGCCTTGAGCACGCCATAGACCACGGTGCCGCCCAGCAGCGCCCAGGCCACGCCCAGGCCCGTGCCCAACACTTGCGCACCGAGCGCCACCCCGCCCATTCCGCCCAGCGCCTTGCTGCCAAAGATGCCTGCTGCAATGCCGCCCCAGGTACCGCACAGGCCGTGCAGCGGCCACACGCCCAGCACGTCGTCGATCTTCCAGCGGTTCTGCGTGAGGGTGAACATCGACACAAACAGCGCTCCGGCGACTGCGCCCACCACCAGTGCGCCCAGCGGGTGCATCACATCTGAGCCGGCGCACACGGCAACCAGCCCGGCGAGCGGGCCGTTGTGCACAAAGCCGGGGTCGTTCTTGCCCAGCGCAAGTGCCGCGAGCGTGCCGCCCACCATGGCCATAAGCGAATTCACGGCGACGAGGCCCGAGATTTTCGAAAGCTGCTGCGCGCTCATCACGTTGAAACCAAACCAGCCGACGATGAGAATCCAGGCGCCGAGCGCCAAGAACGGAATGTTCGAGGGCGGGTGCGCCGAGACTGCGCCGTCCTTGCGGTAGCGGTTGGCGCGCGAGCCCAGCAGCAGCACGGCGGGCAGGGCGATCCAGCCGCCCATGGCGTGCACCACGATGGAGCCGGCAAAATCGTGGAACTCGGCCCCGCTCACCTGGGCGATCCAGGCCTGAATGCCGAAATGGCCGTTCCAGGCGATACCTTCAAAAAATGGGTACACCAAGCCGACAATGACGGCGGTTGCAATCAGCTGGGGCCAAAAGCGTGCGCGCTCTGCGATGCCGCCAGAGATGATGGCCGGAATTGCTGCGGCAAAGGTCAGCAAAAAGAAAAAGCGCACCAGACCGAAGCCGCTTTGCTGCACCAGTTGGTCTGCACCCACAAAAAAGTGCGTGCCGTAGGCCACTCCGTAGCCCACAAGGAAATACACCACGGTGGATACCGAAAAATCCACCAGAATTTTCACCAGGGCGTTCACCTGGTTCTTTTTGCGCACCGTTCCCAGCTCCAGAAAGGCAAAACCGGCGTGCATGGCCAGCACCATGATGGCACCGAGCAGGATGAAGAGCGTGTCGGTGCTCTGTTGGATGGCGTCCATAGGGTCCTTGGGTGCAGCACTGGGCAAGCGAAGGGCGCCCCAGCGGCGCCATGCACCTCTTTGAGCAAAAACTGCGCCAGACTGGGACAGTGCCTGACGGGCCTTTTCGTGCGCTCCATGCACCCGATCGAACACCCGTGCACCACCTGCGTGCACTCCTGCACGCACCTGATGCAGAAAAAAAACCGGCGCCCTTGCGGTGCGCCGGTAATGCTATTGAATAAATAGCTATAGATGCTTCATGGATAAGCGATAGAGCCAAATTACTCTATAAGAACCCTATTTCACTGCGGCGCGTGCCTGTGCCAGCCAGCTGTCGAAGGTTTTCTGGTTCGCTTTGATCCAGCTCTCGGTGTGGCGGGTGATGTCGGCGGCGCTGTTCTCGCCTTGCGCCATGCGGTTGTTTTGTGCGTTGATGTCGTTGATCGACAATTGCATCACTTCAAACAGCTTGCCAGCGGCGGGGTTCTTCTCTGTGAATGCCTTGTTGGCCACGATCTGCTGCTTGTTCACCACGAAGCCGTAGTTTTTGCCATTTGGCAGCTTGGTGTCGAGCTTGCCCTGCTCGCCGGGCAGCGAGGAGAACGGCACCTCCAGCCAGACCACGTCCTTGCCAGGCTTGAGCTGTGCGCTCACCCAGTACGGCGTCCAGGTGTAATAGAACACTGGCTTGCCCGCCTTGAAGCGCGTAATGGTGTCGGCAATCAGCGCCGAGTAGCTGCCTTGCTGGTGCGTCACCGTGTCGCGCAGCTTGAAGGCGGTGAGCTGGTGCTCGATGACGGCTTCGCAGCCCCAGCCGGGCGTGCAGCCGGTCAGGTCGGCCTTGCCGTCGCCATCGGAGTCAAACAGCTTGGCGATTTTCGGGTCGGTGAACTGGGCGATGTTGGTGATCTTGTACTTGTCGGCGGTCTTTTTGTCGATCAGGTAGCCCTGTGCGGCATTGTCCGAATACACGCCTTTGCGTGCGAGCTTGTCGTCGCCACCGGCGTTCTTGTAGAAGTCGGCGTGCATGGGGTTCCAGTGGTCGGCCATGAAGGTGGCATCGCCATTGGCAATGGCGATGTGCGCCGTGGGGTACTCCACTTCCTTGATCGGTTTGACGTCGTAGCCAAGCTTTTCCAGCGCCTTCATGACCAGCTCGGTCTGGAAGGTTTCTTCGGCAATTGAGCTTTTGAGCGGCTGGACTTCGATGCCTTTGCCGGGCAGTGACTCAGCGCTGGCGGCTCCGGCCAGACCGAACGCCAGTGCGGTCGCGGCGACCAGGCGATGGATGTTGAAGGGGGTTGCGTACATGAACGACTCCTTGCGGTTGAAAAATGGTAAGGCCTTCATCCGTGTGCGGACGAAGGTTCGCTATGTATGGCGTCCGGTGCTGTGGCGGCGGCTGGCGTGGATGGGGTAGGGCGCACTAGGCGCAATACCAATCCGGTCGGGCCGGTCTGCCACCAGTGGCGCACACCGCGGCGCGGCTGGCCCATGGCTTGGGTGATGCGGTCCAGCGTGATGGCCAGCAGCACAATGCCCAGGCCCCCCACGGTGGCCAGGCCCATGTCGAGTCGGCCAATGCCGCGCAGCACCATTTGGCCGAGGCCCCCCACGGCAATCATGGAGGCGATGACCACCATTGACAGTGAGAGCATCAGCGACTGGTTGATGCCGGCCATCACTGAGGGCATGGCCAGCGGCAGCTGCACCTTGAGCAGCATTTGCATCGGTGAGGCGCCGTAGGCACGCCCGGCCTCGATCAGGTCGGGCCGCACCTGGCGGATGCCCAAGTTGGTCAGGCGCACCAGCGGTGGCAGTGCGAACACGATGGTGACGATGACGCCGGGCACGTTGCCAATGCCAAACAGCATCACGACCGGCACCAGGTACACGAAGGCCGGTGTGGTCTGCATGGCGTCCAGGAAGGGGCGCATGATGTTTTGCGCCCGATCGCTGGATGCGAGAAAGATGCCCAGGGGCAACCCAATAACAACGCAGAACACCAGCGAAGTGAGCACCAACGAGAGCGTCACCATGGCTTCGGGCCAAATGCCCAGCATGGCGACGACCAACAGCGACACCACGGCGCCCACGGCAATCAATCGCCCGGCAAATTGCCAGGCCAGCAGGCCAAGCAAGGCAATCATGGCCAGCGCAGGAATACTGGTGAGCAGACTTTCAACCCAGGAGAGCGTGCCGTCAATTGGCACGCGCACCGTCTGGAAGAAGGGGCGAAAGTTCTGCACCACCCACGCCAGGCCATGGTTGATCCAGGCCTCTATGGCAAGTGAGCCGTCCCACAGCTGGTGCAGTGCAAAGCCGGTGCTTTGGCCTGCACCATCGATTTGTCCGGCCAAGGCGTCGTGCGCGTTGGCCGGAGCATCGAGCCAACTGCCGACAGCCGAAGGGTCGGCGGCGGTGGTTGATGTGCCCCAGGCGTCGGCATCAGGCGGCGCCGTTGCAGCGGCCGAAGGGGCTGACGTGCCATCCCAGGACGATGGTGCCAGAGATGCGGCGTCGCCGCCCGTCGCCCAGGGATTGGTGTCTGCAGCGGGCGCCAGCGGCATATCGGGTGCCGGCTGTTCGGTCACAGCGGATTCGTTCATGGAATGTCTTTCAGTGGGCGAGGGTCGCCGCGGCTTGCGGGGCAGCGATGGCTTCGATAGGTGGGGTGTCGCGGTCGAGGAACTTGAGCAGCGTGGTCTTGCTGATCACGCCGGCCAGGCGCCCGTCGCCCTTGACCACCGGTACCGCGCAGGGTGCATGCGCCACCTGGCCAAACAGGTCGGCCACGGGGGCGTCGGCAGCGATGGGCTCAAGGCCGGTCAAAAAAGCGTGCTGCAGCCCAAGTGGGCCCTGGTGACCGTCGAGCGCGCTGCGCAGTGAATCGGCCGATACGGCACCCAGGTAATTGCCTCGGGTGTTGACGATATAGGCGAAGTCGCGGTCGTCGTTTTGGATCAGCTTGAGCGCGGCGCGTGAACCACGGTCGTGGTGCTCGGAGACGATGGTCAGTGGCCGACGCACGATGTCGCCTGCCTTGAAGACGGCGGCGGCATCTACACCGCGCACGAAGTTGCGCACGTAGTCGTCTGCTGGGTTGCGCAGGATTTCGTCCGGTGTTCCCACCTGCACGACCTGGCCGTCTTTCATGATGGCGATGCGGTCACCGATGCGCATGGCCTCGTCCAGGTCGTGCGAAATGAAGACCACGGTGCGGCGCTTGATCTGTTGCAGGCGCAGTAGTTCGGTCTGCATTTCGGTACGGATGATCGGGTCCAGCGCCGAGAAGGCCTCGTCCATGAGCAGGATGGACGGGTCGGAGGCGAGCGCCCGCGCCAGTCCCACGCGCTGCTGCATACCGCCTGACAACTCGTCAGGGTAACTGGCGCCCCAGCCGTCCAGCCCAACTTGCTCCAGTGCCTTCGCCGCCTGCGCTTGGCGCTCTGCCCGGTCTACGCCAGCCAGCTCCAGGCCAAAGGCCGTGTTGTCCAGCACGGTCATGTGCGGCATGAGCGCGAAGGACTGAAACACCATGCTGATGTCCTTGCGGCGTAGGGCACGCAGCTGTGCGTCAGATAGTTTGCCCATGTCCACGCCGTCCACCAGGATGCGTCCGGCCGTGGGTTCTATGAGGCGGTTGAGTAGGCGGACCAGGGTCGACTTTCCGGAGCCGGACAGCCCCATGACGACAAAGATTTCGCCCGGTTCGATGGTGAAGTGCGCATCAAAAACGCCAATCGACTGTCCGGTGCGGGCAAGAATTTCTTGCTTACTGCAACCTTGGCGCACCAGTTCCAGTGCGGCCTGTGGTGTGTCGCCGAACACCTTGAAAGCGTGTTCGATGGTGATCTGTTTGGCCATGAATATGGGTCTCCTTGACGGGACGACTTTTCCGGCACGTGGCGTGCGTTGGTCGTCGAGCCAGCTTCCGCAATGTGCGAAGCGGGGCAGGCGGGCTACTGGGACAGGTTTTCGGCGAAACGAGAACCCGATGCCAGTGGCTGGCAGGGAACTCCGGCTCACCCGTGCAGTGGGCTGGAGAAAGAAAAAGCACGCCGTTGGCGTGCTTACGAAGTTCCGGCTTGGAGCGCACAGTTGGCGTCTAGCCGGGATTACCTGCTAATCAGGTTGTAAAACACTACAAAATTATACGAATTATGATAATTTGAGTAACAACACAAGGTATTCTGGATGTGCTAATCGCGCGTGAGTCGCTTCGGGCGTCTGCGGCGCCGGTCGATGAACCAGGCCAGAAACGGCAGCAGCACCAGTGAGCCTGGAATGACCCAGATGACAAGGTAGGGGCTTACGGAAGACGCCGAGCGCATCACATCGCGCAGGTGAGCGCGCTCTGTAGCGGTCCATTCACCCTGCCTGCGCTGACGGATCAGCCAGACCACTGAGCCCCTCATGGTGGCGATTTCGGTGCGAAAACGGGTCTTTTCGCGCGTACTTCCTGCAAGAAAGGAGCAAAACCAGTCAGGTGCCCGCTCCATGCGACGTTGGAAAGCACTGGTGGAGTTGGGGTCGAAGGGCGCGTCGGGCGCCTGTATGTCGATCCCGCCCAGAGGGCCCTGCGGGTCGGGCGAGGGGGACGGATGCATGTGAGGGGCCCGCCGCAATGCGGCTCTAGCGGTGCAGTTCGCCGGCGCGCTCCGGCTGGTACACCACTTCGGCGACGCGCACTGTCATGCTGCCGCCGCCGGGAACCGGCCAGGCCAGTTCATCGCCCACGGACAGGCCGAGCAGCGCGCTGCCGACCGGCGCAAAGATCGAGATGGCGTTGGGTGTGCTGCCGGCATCACGGGGGTAGACCAGCGTGAGGCGGAAATCCTTGCCCGTTTCCTGAATCGAGAACATCACCGTGGAGTTCATGGTGACGACCTGCGGCGACATGTCCTTGGGCTCCATGATGTCGGCACGGTCTAGTTCCGCCTGCAGTTGGCTGCGGCCTGGGAAACTCGCGCCCGCAGGCCCACTTAGCAGGGATTCCAGGCGCTCGAGGTCCAGGGAAGAGACAGCAATGGGCGGTTTGGGCATGGTGGGCGGCAACGGTCGGACAAAAGGCCAGTGTAGCCGCGTGGCGAAATCGCACTGTCCCGTGGTGCCATTGGTGGAGTGCACGCGGGTAGATGGCTGCGCCGTGTCAACGCAGTCGCCTGTGGAATACTTATAGGGGGTAATCTCCGTATAGGGGTCTCTATTTATGGGGTTAACCCCAATGCGAAGACCCAGCCGCTTTTTCTGCCTTCTGCACTGCATGCCCCAAACCTCCACCCGCAGCCCATGGATCGACGCCACCAAGGGTGTTGCCTGCCTCGCCATCGTGCTGCACCATCTCTCGGTGTACGGACCACTGTCCGAAAGTGTCCAGCCCTACGCACCAGCGCTTTTGGCCTGGCTTTATGACTATGCGCGCATGGCGGTGCAGGTCTTTTTGGTGGTAGGAGGCTATCTGGCTGCAGCCAGCTTGGCGCCTGAGGGTCGGGCACGTTTTGCTGGCGTGGCGCCGCAGGTCGCGCGCCGTTTTGTACGCTTGGCGGTACCGTACGCGGCGGCTCTGCTGGTTGCAGTTGCGACAGCGGCGCTGGTGCGGCCTTGGCTGGACGACCCTAGCGTGCCAGCCAGCCCGCAGCTCCCCCAGCTGCTGGCCAATGCGCTGATGTTGCAGGACCTGCTCGGGCAGCCTGCCTTGTCGGCTGGCGTGTGGTACGTGGCCATTGATTTCCAGCTCTACGCGCTGGCGGTGCTGCTGCTGGCACTGGCGCGGCGCCTGTCTGGCGGCGTGGCGGAGCAGGCGGTATGGGTGGGCAAGGCCCTGATCGTGGCGCTGTGCGCGGCGTCGCTGCTGGTGTTTAACCGATTTGAGGCGCTGGACGCTTGGGGTATCTACTTCTTTGGCGCTTATGGTTTGGGCATGACGACCTTCTGGGCGGTACGCAGCCCACACCGTGGGCGCTGGTTGCTGGCGCTGGCTTTGCTGGGCGCTGCTGCGCTGGCATTAGAGTTTCGCCCGCGCATCGTGCTTGCCGTGGCCACCGGCGCTTGGCTGGCCTGGCTGGCCCTGCGCCCGCAGGTTGGTGACAGCGCACTGGCCAAGGCCGTCGCTGCGCCCTTGGCATGGGTAGGCCAGCGCTCGTATTCGGTGTTCCTGGTGCATTTCTCGGTGTGCCTGGTGGCCAATGCCGTGTTTGCGTATTTCTGGCCCGCCGATCCGCTGGCGCACGCGGTGGGCCTGGTGGTGGCCTTTGCTGCGTCCATAGCGGCTGGCTGGCTGCTGTACGACCGAGTGGAGCGCCACGGGGCGACTGCCTGGGAGGCGCTGCGCTGGGAGGCTCGGCTGCTCGGCGGCAGCCTGTTGGTGACGCTCGCCAACAGCGGCCTTTAGTCGCCGCCCCTCAAGACGCCTGTCGGCAGGCGCGGAACAGGTCGCGCTCGCTCTGGTAGGCCGAGGTTTGTACGTCCATTAGGCCGAGCACCGAGTGGAAATAATCGTCCTGGGTGATGCGCCGCTTGGCCTGATCGCGCCGCAGGCAGTCGGTGCTCACGCCGGTGCGCGACTGCATGGCGGGTGAGAGCCAGGTGATCCAAGGGACGTGCTTTTGCACGTCTGGCGCGATAGCGTACGGCAGACCATGCAGGTACAGGTTGTTTTCGCCCAGCGATTCGCCATGGTCGGCCACGTAGACCATGGCGGTATCGGCATCGGGCTGCTTGCGCTCTAGCCACTGCAGGGTGGCGCTGAGCATGGCGTCGGTCTGCACAATGCTGTTGTCGTAAGCATTGACGACTTCCGCCTGGCTGCATTCTTGCAAGGCATTGCTGAGGCATTCGGGCTTGAATTTCTTGAGTGCTGGCAACGAGCGGCGCGCGTAGGCGGGGCCGTGGCTGCCCATCTGGTGCAGCACCAACACCGTGCCGCGTGCGCGTTGGTCGGCAGGCAAGGCGGCGAGGCGCTCGTCCAGGCCCTCTAACAAGATCGGGTCCAGGCATTCGCCGCCGGTGCACAGC
Organism: Giesbergeria sp.; assembly: GCA_052172715.1. GTDB lineage: Bacteria > Pseudomonadota > Gammaproteobacteria > Burkholderiales > Burkholderiaceae_C > Simplicispira. Next base: position 21,357 of record JBQMQB010000001.1, read on the forward strand.
GCGGGGTCTTTTAAAGCCGTGGTGCTCGCTGAAGGCACCCGGTCGCAAATGCCTTTGCAGCCTGACTGGTTGTCCAGCCAGAGCACAGCCAAGCCCGCATGCTGCAACACATCGAGCAGGTTTTCGTAGTTGTGTTTGCGCCCCTCAAAACCGCTCTTGCCTAGGTGGGAGAACATGCAAGGCAGGGCGGTCGCGGTACTGGTGCCGCAGGACCACGCGTCTGGCGCGCTCACCAGATCGCTGCGTGCCGAGAGCTGCGGCGTGGTGTCGCGCGCATAGCCATTGAGGCCGAAATTGCCGCTGCGGCCAGTTTCGCCCACCACCAGCACCAGCAGCGCTGGCTTGCGCTGGCTCGCATAGCTCGCGCCCAGCGCAGCGTCGCGTCCAAGCGGCAGCAAAGTGTGCGTGTCCATGCGCAGGGGCCGGGTGGCAATATTGCCGAGCGCGTACACGGTGTTGAGTGGGTTGATCAGGTAGCGCAACTGGGGCTGGTTGCGCATGGTCGAGGAAAACTCCTGGAACACCAGCAGCACGCTGGCCACCACCAGACCCACACAGACCACCAGCAAGACGGTGTTGCGTCCGAGTTGCCGCAGCGCCGTGGTGCGCTCAAGCGGCCTGCGCCAAAGCCACCACAGCGCAGGCGCCGAAAGTACTGTCACCATTGCGGCCATGCGCCAGGAGAGGAGGTCGCCGGCTTCGCGGACATCGGTTTGGAGGACGTTGGTCAGCATGCTTGCGTCGATGGCAATGCCGTAGCTGAGCATGAAGTAGGCGCCAAACGCGGCGCACAGGATCAGCAGCGTGGCGATGGGCTTGAGTGTCCAACGCCAGGCAAACAAGGCGAGCAGGGCTGCGTTGCCTGCGGTGAGTAAAAGCCCGAAAACCAGATAAAAAGGCCAGCCGTGCACGGTGGCGCCGGGCGTGCCGGTGTCGGCCAGGGCGCGCCACAAGGGCCAGTTGCAAACCACTGCCAACCAAGCTGCCAGCGGCAGGACGATGGACGCTGGGTGGCTCCCAGGTTGATGGGTTGTATCTGCCGGAGCAAGGCTCCGCGCAGGGGGAAGCTGCGCAGCCGTGCGCGATGAAGAGTGCATTGTGAATAGGTTCGCCTACGCTGCTTAACAGCAACTTAATGCGACTCGGTGAGGGTTCAGCGTGCCATTGCCAGTTGCTTTGCGTGGTGCTGCAGGTGGTCTGCGACAAAGCTCTGCACGAAATAGTACCCGTGATCGTAGTCGGCATGGCGCCGCAGGGTGAGTGGTTGCTCCGCCTGCGCGCAAGCGGATTCGAATAGCTGCGGGTGCAACTGTTCGGCCAAGAATTTGTCGTTCAGTCCCTGATCGATCAGGATGCCACCGGGAAACGGTGCCTGCTCGCAGGCCTGCATCAGGCTGGTGGCGTCGTGGGCCGCCCATGTGGAGCGGTCGGTCCCCAAATAGCCAGCGAACGCCTTTTCACCCCAGGGGCACTGGCTGGGCGCGCAAATGGGCGCCAGTGCCGAGACGGAGCGAAACAGTTCGGGGTGGCGCAGCGCCAGTGTCAGCGCGCCGTGGCCGCCCATGGAATGCCCAAAAATACCCAGCTTTGTGGTGTCGATTGGCAGGTGGGCGGCAAGCAGAGCTGGCAGTTCGCCGACCACGTAGCTTTCCATTTGCCAATGGGGAGCCCAAAGTGGCTCTGTGGCATCAAGGTAAAAGCCGGCTCCCACGCCAAAATCCCAGGAATCGGACTCGCCTGCCACACCGGCGCCCCGTGGGCTGGTGTCCGGTGTGATGAGGGCCAGGCCGAGTTCTGCTGCATGTCGCTGCGCCCCTGCCTTGGTAGGAAAAGTCTCTTCGTTGCAGGTCAGGCCGGCCAGGTAGAACACGGCAGGCACGGGGCCTGTCTGTGCCTGCGGCGGCAGGTACACCGCGAACTGCATAGGCAGGCCGATGGCGGAAGATTCGTGCCGGTAGAAGCGTTGTACGCCGTCAAAGCAGGCGTGGGCATTGAGCAGTTCCAAGGGTGTATCGGACATGAGTACTCCTAAAAAAGTAGCTGCTAGCGATTGTAAACAAATGACTTCAATTTGTTTTAATAGGGAAATCGTTACAGTACAAGCGCTATGTGCTCATCTTTTTAATAAATGACGACCGAGCGGATCGATTTGCCTGCGTGCATCAGGTCGAAGGCTTCGTTGATGCCGGTGAGCGGCATGGTGTGCGTGACAAAGGGAGCCAGCTGGATCTTGCCGTTCATCGCGTCCTCGACCATGCTGGGCAATTCGCTGCGGCCTTTGACGCCGCCAAACGCCGAGCCCATCCATTTGCGACCGGTGACGAGTTGGAATGGGCGGGTGGAGATTTCCTTGCCGGCCCCCGCCACGCCAATGATCACCGACTGGCCCCAGCCGCGGTGCGCGCATTCCAGCGCGGCGCGCATCACCTGGGTGTTGCCGATGCACTCGAAGCTGTGGTCCACGCCCCACGTGGTCATCTCGACGATGACCTGCTGAATCGGCTTGTCAAAGTCCTTGGGGTTGAGGCAGTCGGTGGCGCCGAAGGTCTTGGCCAGGTCGAATTTGCCGGGGTTGGTGTCGATGGCGATGATGCGCCCGGCCTTGGCTATTTTTGCCCCCTGGATCACGGCCAGGCCAATGCCGCCCAGACCGAACACGGCGACGGTGTCGCCTTCCTGCACCTTGGCAGTGTTCTTGACAGCGCCCAGGCCGGTGGTCACGCCGCAGCCCAAGAGGCACACCTGCTCGGGGTTGGCGCCGGGGTTGATCTTGGCCAGCGACACGGCGGCCACCACGGTGTATTCGCTGAACGTGCTGCAGCCCATGTAATGAAAGATGGGCTCGCCGTTGTACGAAAAGCGCGTCGTGCCGTCGGGCATCACCCCCTTGCCCTGGGTGGCGCGCACCGCCACGCACAGGTTGGTCTTGCCTGACTTGCAGAACAGGCATTCGCCGCATTCGGCGGTGTAGAGCGGGATGACGTGGTCGCCAGGCTTGACGCTGGTGACGCCTTCGCCCACCTCCACCACAATGCCTGCGCCCTCGTGGCCCAGTACGGCGGGAAACACGCCTTCAGGGTCGTCTCCGGAGAGCGTGAAGGCGTCGGTGTGGCACACGCCCGTGTGGGTGATTTTCACCAGCACTTCGCCCTTTTGCGGTGGGGCGACGTCGATTTCGACGATCTGCAGGGGTTCTCCGGCTTTGAAGGCAACGGCGGCGCGGGATTTCATGGGCGGTCTTTCAGAAGGGGTTGGGCGGCTACGGCAAAAAGGCACAGCCCCAGACGCTGCAGGGCGGAGATGTATCACTGTAGGCCATGAACAGTTGCCGATTCAGGTGATGGCCAGTGGGTGCCTGCTTTGGTCGGATAGGTACGGACAATAAATTTACGGCCATGTGCATCGCTCGTCTGCTTTCCGGTGCCGGCCTTCGGTTTCGCCTGCGCAGACCGCACGATGCCCTATTTTTAATCGACTTGCATGGGTCACCACTCCGGCGGTACCTGTAGGCCTGGGGTCGGAGCAGGCGCTGCGGCATTTGTTTGTGCGGCGGTTGGGCGTTGCGCCACAGGCCTACCGCGAGCGCTTTGGCGGCAAGGGGCGTGGATAGCCAAACGCCCATCAACGCACAAAAAAACCCGCCGGAGTGCGGCGGGTTTTGAGGCGTTGCAGCGCTGGGGCTGTAGTCGGCCTTATTGGCCTTACTTGGCAGCGCCGATGTCGCGACGCACCGAACCCGTGTACAGCTGGCGCGGACGGCCAATCTTGTATTCCGGATCGCTGATCATTTCATTCAGCTGGGCAATCCAGCCGACGGTGCGGGCCAGTGCGAAGACGCCGGTGAAAAGGTTCACCGGAATGCCGATGGCGCGCTGGACGATGCCGGAATAGAAGTCTACGTTCGGGTAGAGCTTGCGCGAAACGAAATAGTCGTCTTCCAGCGCGATCTTCTCGACTTCCTTGGCCAGCTTGAAGAGCGGGTCATTTTGCAGACCCAGTTCGGCAAGCACCTCGTTGCAGGTTTCCTGCATAAGCTTGGCGCGCGGGTCGTAGTTCTTGTAGACACGGTGGCCAAAACCCATCAGCTTGACGCCGGAGTTCTTGTCCTTGACCTTCTCCATGAACTCGCCCACCTTGCTGATGCCGCCCTGGCGCTGGATGTCTTCCAGCATGTTCAAGCAGGCTTCGTTGGCTCCGCCGTGCGCGGGACCCCACAGGCAGGCCACGCCAGCAGCGATGGCTGCAAACGGGTTCGTGCCCGACGAGCCGCACAGGCGCACCGTGGAGGTGGAAGCGTTCTGCTCGTGGTCGGCGTGCAAGATGAAGATTCGATCAAGCGCGCGTTCAAGCACCGGGTTCACCACGTAGTCTTCACAGGGTGTGCCAAACATCATGCGCAGGAAATTACCGGCGTACGAGAGGTCGTTGCGCGGGTACATGTAAGGCTGACCCACCCCGTATTTGTAGGCCATGGCGACCAGAGTGGGCATCTTTGAAATCAGGCGAATGGCGGCGATGTCGCGGTGCTGCGGATTGTTGATGTCCGTGCTGTCGTGGTAGAACGCCGAGAGGGCGCCGATCAGGCCCGTGAGCACCGCCATGGGGTGCGCATCGCGGCGGAAGCCACGCAAGAAGAACTGCATTTGCTCGTTCACCATGGTGTGGTTGATGACGAGCTTGTGGAAGTCGCCGCGCTCAGTCTGACTGGGCAGATCGCCCTTGAGCAGCAGGTAGCAGGTGTCGAGGTAGTCGCACTGCGTGGCAATCTGTTCAATAGGGTAGCCGCGGTACAGCAGCTCGCCCTTGTCGCCATCAATGTAGGTGATGGCCGACTGGCAGGCGGCGGTCGACAGAAACCCAGGGTCGTAGGTGAACATGCCCGTTTGTGCGTACAGCTTGCGGATGTCGATGACGTCCGGGCCAATGCTGCCTTGGTACACGGGCAGTTCCATGCTCGGACTGCCGTTGCTGAAGTTCAGGGTGGCCTTGTTGTCGGCGAGCTTCATGGGGTGGTTCCTTTAGGTAAGAGTGCCATTGAATGGGAGAAGATGCGGCGAATGCAGTTTTTCAAGCTGGGAGCGCACCGCTTTGCCGCAACATGGCCAACACTGTGTGCACAGCGGGCAGGTCCATGGAGCCTGTGGGCTCTTTGCGGCGCAGCAGCAGGTCCAGCAGGTCGTTGTCGGCCAGGTCCATCAGCGCTCCCATGCCTTCTGCATGAAAGACAGTGATTTCGCTCTCGTGGCGCAGGAAGAATTGCTCGATGAACAAATCGTTCTCGAGCAGGCCGCGCCGGCAGCGCCAGTGCAGCTTGCTCAGTGCCCTTGCGTCAAGCAAGGCAGAGGCGTCAGGGGTGGCGCTGGCGTGCATGCTGGGAATGCTCAGATGGCGCGGCGCACCATCAGCTCCTTGATCTTGCCGATGGCGCGCGTGGGGTTCAAACCCTTAGGGCACACATCGACGCAGTTCATGATGGAGTGGCAGCGGAACAAACGGTACGGGTCTTCCAAGTTGTCCAAACGCTCACCAGAGGCTTGGTCACGGCTGTCGGCCAGGAACCGGTAGGCTTGCAGCAGACCGGCGGGGCCAACGAACTTGTCGGGGTTCCACCAAAAACTCGGGCATGCCGTCGAGCAGCTGGCGCACAAGATGCACTCGTACAAGCCATCGAGCTCTTCGCGCTGCTCGGGGGACTGCAGGCGCTCTTTTTCGGGTGGAATGTCGTCGTTGATCAGGTACGGTTTGATCGAGTGGTACTGCTTGAAGAACTGCGTCATATCGACGATGAGGTCGCGGATCACCGGCAGTCCCGGCAGCGGCTTGAGCACGATGGTGCCCTGGAGCGTGTTCATGTTCGTCAAACACGCCAGGCCGTTCTTGCCGTTGATGTTCATGGCATCCGAGCCGCAAACGCCTTCCCGGCAAGAGCGCCGGAACGACAGCGCTGGGTCTTGTTCCTTGAGTTTGATCAGGGCGTCCAGCAGCATGCGCTCGTGGCCGTCGAGTTCGATCTCGATGGTCTGCATGTACGGTTTTGTGTCCTTGTCCGGATCGTAGCGGTAGATTTGAAATGTGCGTTTTTGCATGATTCTTCTCTCGTGGGGCTGCCGATTCAGAATGTCCGGACTTTGGGTGGAATACTTTCCACCGTCAGCGGCTGCATGTTGACCGGCTTGTAGGTCAGGCTATTCGTGGCGCTGTGCCACAGGGTGTGCTTGAGCCAGTTTTCATCGTCACGGCCCAATGGCGCGGTGGGGTGGTCGGCAGGGTGCTCGTAGTCGTACACCATGTGCGCGCCGCGGCATTCTGTGCGGGCAGCGGCTGACACCATGGTGGCCTGCGCCACTTCGATCAGGTTGTCCACTTCCAGCGCCTCGATGCGCGCGGTGTTGAATACCTTGGATTTGTCTTTCAGCTCAATGCTGGACATGCGTTCGCGCAGCGCGGCGACCTTGACGACGCCTTCATCCATGCTGGCCTGCGTGCGGAACACGCCGGCGTGCTGCTGCATGGTGGCGCGAATGTCGCCCGCCAGTGCTTGCGAGTAGGTGCCGCCGGTGGAGCTTTCGAGCTGGTTGAGGCGCTCAAGCGTACGGTCGGCTGCATCTTTAGGCAGCGGCTTGTGTTGGGCATTGCGCGCATTGAACTCGACGATGTGGCGACCAGCGGCCTTGCCGAACACCAACAGATCGAGCAGCGAGTTGGTGCCCAGGCGGTTGGCGCCGTGGACGCTGACGGCCGAGCATTCGCCCACTGCGTAGAGTCCGTTGACGACCGCGTTGGCTGTGCCGTCGTGCGTCACTACCTGGCCGTGGATGTTGGTCGGCACGCCGCCCATCTGGTAGTGAATGGTGGGCACCACAGGAATGGGCTCTTTGGTGATGTCTACATTGGCAAAGTTGATGCCGATTTCGTACACCGACGGCAAGCGCTTGTGGATGGTCTCCGAGCCCAAATGGTCGAGCTTGAGCAGCACGTAGTCTTTGTTCGGGCCGCAACCGCGGCCTTCTTTGATTTCCTGGTCCATGGAGCGGGAGACGAAGTCACGCGGCGCCAGGTCTTTCAGCGTGGGCGCGTAGCGCTCCATGAAGCGTTCGCCATTGCTGTTGAGCAAGATGGCGCCTTCGCCGCGGCAGCCTTCCGTGAGCAGCACGCCAGCACCTGCCACGCCGGTGGGGTGAAACTGCCAGAACTCCATGTCCTCCAGCGGGATGCCGGCACGCGCTGCCATACCTAGACCGTCGCCGGTGTTGATGAAAGCGTTGGTGGAGGCTGCAAAAATGCGTCCGGCACCCCCGGTGGCGAGCAGCACGGTCTTGGCTTCCAGGATGTACAGGTCGCCGGTTTCCATTTCCAGCGCAGTCACGCCGACCACATCGCCATCAGCGTCGCGAATCAGGTCGAGCGCCATCCATTCGACGAAGAAGTTCGTCTTGGCCTTGACGTTCTGCTGGTACAGCGTGTGCAGCATGGCGTGGCCAGTGCGGTCGGCGGCGGCGCAGGCGCGCTGCACCGGCTTTTCGCCGTAGTTGGCGGTGTGACCACCGAACGGGCGCTGGTAAATCGTGCCATCTGCGTTTCGGTCAAATGGCATGCCGAAATGTTCCAGCTCATACACCACGTTCGGGGCTTCGCGGCACATGAATTCGACCGCATCCTGGTCGCTCAGCCAGTCGCCGCCCTTGATGGTGTCGTAGAAGTGGTAGTGCCAGTTGTCCTCGCTCATGTTGCCCAGCGAGGCGCTCACGCCGCCCTGTGCTGCGACGGTGTGCGAGCGGGTGGGAAACACTTTGGACAGCGAGGCCACGTTCAGGCCGGCGCGCGAGAGTTCGAGGGCGGCGCGCATGCCGGAGCCGCCGGCGCCGATGATGACGACGTCGAATTTGCGCTTGGTGATATTGGCGTTGGTATAGCTCATGGATTTAGCCTTTGATCGCAGAAACGAAGCGTGTGCTTAAAGGCGCCACAGGACCTGGATGCCCCAGCCTACGCAGCCCAGCAACCAGAAAATGGTGAAAATTTCAAGCACCAGACGCAGGCCTGCGGGCTTGATGTAATCCATCCAGATGTTGCGCATGCCGACCCAGGCGTGGTAGGCCAGCGCGAGGATGACGGTGAAGGTGACGAACTTCATCCACTGAGCAGCAAAGATGCCAGCCCAGAGGTCGTAGCCGATGGGGCCTTTTTTCAGCAGCACCTGGGCAATTAGGGCGATGGTGAAGAGCACCATCAGCACCGCAGTCACGCGCTGGCTGAGCCAGTCGCGCATGCCATAGTGGGCACCGACGATGGTGCGCTTGTTTCCGTAGTCAGTCATGGTGGGTTCCGGTAGTTCTTGTGGTTGCCAAAAGCGCCGCGTGGCTCATGCCATGCGGGTTCGAATCAGTACAGGCCGAACAGCTTGGCGCCGAGCAGCAGCGTCAGCACGATGGCCACGGTGATGACAGTCAGGCCCGAGGCCTTGCCAAACTGGTTGTTCACTGCGTGGTGGTCGATGTCCATGATGACGTGTCGGATGCCGGCAAGCATATGGTGCAGATAGCCCCAGATGAGGCCCAGGCTGACGAGCTTGAGCAGCCAGCCCGGCACTATGCCAAGCCCAGAAGAAAATGCTGCAGTAAAGTGAGCAAATGACACTTCAGAAGAAATGGAGGTGTCGAAAAACCAGATGACGAGGGGCAGCAATAAGAACATCACCGCACCACTGGCGCGGTGCAGGATGGACGTCCATGCCGCAGCTGTCATGCGGTAGGTCGTCAAATCCGTGAACGCGTTGATGTTGCGGAACTCGGGCCGTTTCTTGGCTATTTCGGTCATGGCTAGTGCTTTCTTAGGTGTAACCGAGTGGTAACTTCAGTCTCAGAGGAATCCAAAATTCTATTGCAATGCAGCAAGTACGGATTTGATGCAGGTGAAACAGTGCTGCTTGAAGCTGGTTGCACGCTGTTTTGTGTATGTGTCAGCCCAGCTCATTGCGGTAGTGGTGTGTCTCGGTGCGGTAAAGCCCGCGGCGCAGCTCCATAGGAACATCGTTGTAGGTGTAGGAAGTGCGCACCACGCTTAGCAAGGGCGTGTGGGGCGTGACCTGCAGCAGCGCTGCCTGCTCTGGGTCGGGCAGCACGGCCCGGATTTTTTCGTCGGCGCGGACCATGCGCACACCGAATTCGATTTCCAGCATGGCGTACGTGGGTCCGGGGTAGTCGCGCATTTGCGCCGCCGTCAAGCCCTTGAACGCATTGCCGGGCAGCCACAGGTCTTCGAGAATGGTGGGCTCGTCTTGAAACGAAAGCACGCGCCGCGCCTGAATCACCGATTCGCCCGTTCGCAGCCCCAGGGCGCGCGCCACCTCTGCACTGGCACGGGTGGTGCGGCAATCGACAATGCGCCGCTGCGCCGGGCCTTCGGTGGTGACATCGCCACTGTCGGGCGTGAGGCGCAGAAAGCGGTACTGCACATTTTGCTCGGCATGCGTCGATACGAAAGTACCCTTGCCTTGGCGGCGCAGGAGCAGGTTCTCGCCTGCCAGTTCGTCGATCGCCTTGCGCACAGTGCCCTGACTGACACGAAAACGCGCCGCCAGATCCATTTCGCTGGGAATCGCTTCACCCGGCTTCCATTCGCCAGCCTGCAGGCTTTGCAGCATCAGGCCCTTGATCTGCTGGTACAGCGGGCTGAAGGCCGGCGCAGGAAGACCGCCCGCGATCGGAACAGCGGGGGTATCAGCAGCAACGGGAGGAACGGACGACATCGCAAAAAGGGTCATGGTCCGGGAAAGGAGAAGGCGCGTGTAAGGGCCAAGTCAGGCGCCAAAAACTTCGTTTCCGGGAAGTGCGATCATATCTTATATAAGACATAAGACAAATTGACGCACTGCGGAAACCGGCAGTAAAATCGTTGGCTGTTTGCGGGGCAATGCTGCGGGAAGACAGGATGCAGCCGGGCTCCGCTGATCACATTCTTGTTTCTTACACCATCGGAGTTCACCATGAGCAAAAAGCCCGTTCGCGTTGCCGTCACCGGCGCCGCAGGCCAAATCGGTTATGCCCTTCTGTTTCGCATTGCCTCGGGCGAAATGCTGGGCAAAGACCAGCCCGTCATCCTGCAGCTCTTGGAAGTGCCGGTTGAGGGGCCACAAAAAGCGCTCAAGGGCGTGATGATGGAGCTTGACGACTGCGCCTTCCCGCTGCTCGTCGAGATGACCGCTCACAGCGATCCGATGACCGCTTTCAAAGACGCCGACTATGCGCTGCTGGTGGGTTCGCGCCCCCGCGGCCCTGGCATGGAGCGTGCCGAACTGCTGGCCGTCAACGGCGCCATTTTCACAGCACAGGGCAAAGCGCTGAACGCGGTTGCCAGCCGCAACGTGAAAGTGCTGGTGGTCGGCAACCCCGCCAACACCAATGCCTACATCGCCATGAAGAGCGCGCCCGACCTGCCGCGCAAAAATTTCACCGCTATGCTGCGCCTCGATCACAACCGCGCTGCCAGCCAGCTCGCTGCCAAGACCGGCAAGGCCGTGGCCGACATCGAAAAACTCACGGTCTGGGGCAACCACTCGCCCACCATGTACGCCGACTACCGCTTTGCCACCATCAACGGCGAAAGCGTGGCCAAGATGATCAACGACCAGGAATGGAACGCCAACACCTTCCTGCCCACCGTAGGCAAGCGTGGCGCTGCCATCATTGAAGCGCGCGGCCTGTCGTCGGCTGCTTCGGCTGCCAACGCCGCTATTGATCACATGCGCGACTGGGCCCTGGGCACCAATGGCAAGTGGGTCACGATGGGCATTCCATCGGACGGCCAGTACGGCATTCCCAAGGATGTGATGTTCGGCTTCCCCGTGACCTGCGAAAACGGCGAGTACAAGACCGTCGAAGGCCTTGCTATTGATGCGTTCAGCCAGGAGCGCATTGACAAGACGCTCAAGGAACTGACCGACGAGCAGGCCGGCGTCGCCCACCTGCTGTAAGCAGACAGCACGTGCAGCATCCGCGCGACATCCTCCAGGGGGCGCAAGCCTCTGCGACGCTGATTCCGGTGTGCGACCACTACAGTGGCGCGCCTGCGCGGATGCAAAAAAGCCTGCAATTGCAGGCGCAGATGACAGCAGAATTCGGTGTTTGCGTGTTCGACGTGACGCTCGATTGTGAAGACGGCGCTGCCGTCGGCGCAGAGGCAGAACATGCGGCCTTGGTCGCGCGGCTCGCACTGGATGCAGCGCCCGATGCCCGTGTTGCGGCGCGTGTGCATCCCACGGATCATCCGGCGTTTGAAGCCGATGTGGCCACCATCGCAGGCCAGGCAGGCCACCGTCTCGCGCACCTCATGGTTCCCAAGGTCGAGTCGCTGGACGATGTGCTGGCGGCTGAGCGCGCTCTGGCGCGTGCGGGGGCCGCGCACTTGCCTGTGCATGTGCTGATCGAATCGCCCGCTGCCGTGCAGCAGGCCTTCGAGATTGCGGCGCACCCGCGCGTGCAAAGCTTGAGTTTTGGTCTCATGGATTTCGTGTCTGCGCATGGGGGTGCCATTCCGGCCTCTGCCATGGGCGCAGCCGGGCAGTTCGATCACCCCTTGGTGGTACGCGCCAAGCTCGAAATCGCGTCGGCCTGCCACGCCAACGGCAAGGTGCCCTCGCACTGCGTGGTCACCGAATTTTCTGATCTCGCGGCCTTGCAGGGCGCTGCGGCTTTGGCCGCAAATCGCTTCGGTTTCACCCGCATGTGGAGCATCCACCCGGCACAGATTCGGCCGATACTGCAAGCGTTCACGCCTGCCGCTGAAGCCATTGAGGCTGCATCGAAAATACTGCTCGCAGCGGCTCAGGCAGACTGGGCTCCCATCAGTGTTGACGGCGTTCTGCACGACCGCGCGAGCTACCGGTATTTCTGGCAGGTTTTGGAGCGCGCACAGCGCACCGGAGTTGCGCTACCTCTTCTCGTGCAGCAGTGGTTTGCCGCCGACATCCCTCTTTCCTCATGACTGTTGTCCGTTCCCGGAGTGTTTCCATGAAATTCTTGATTATTTCCGCCTGTTTGGCCCTGGTTCCGGGACTCGTGCTGGCGCAAGCCACTGCGCCGAAAGCCGATGCACCGGTGACCAAGAAGTCCAGCGCAAAACCCAAGGCTTCGGTCGCCAAGGCCAAGC
>JBQMQB010000002.1:0-30067 GCA_052172715.1 Giesbergeria sp.
GACGAACTCACGCGCATCGGCCAGCATGGTGCCCCATTCGGGTGAGGGCGGCTGGTGAACGGGAGTGAGATAAAGGAAGAGGGAGAGGCGCGATAAATGGGAAGAAACGGGAAGAACAGGGGCAATGTGGGCCGGTAGTTCTGCAAATCTATTTCCCAGCGCGAAAACGTGAGTGATAAGAAAAATCGGCGCCGTTCTGGCGCCTTTTTAGTTTTTGGACTGGGGGGTCAGTCCGCTACAGCCATGATACCGCCCGCATACACGGCATCGGGGTTGGCAAGCGAGGCACGCAGAAGGTAGCCCTCCAACTCCCACAGCTTCGCACGCGCGGCCGTGCGGGCATTGTCCGAGGCGATCTGCGCACCGATATCGGCCTTGAAATTCTCGGGGCTGATGCAGGCCGAGTGGCCGGTGGCCACCACAAACCCATCGGGCAGTGCGGCTACGGCCACCGTCGTGGTCGTGCCAGGGAAGTGGTGCGTGTGGATCACCAAATCCTTGCACATAGCGTCAATTTCGTTCGCCGTGACACGCGGCGCGACGGCAGCGCCGCTCACGCGGATCTGCTGCTCCAGGATGGCGTCTGAGACCGGGGACAAGGGCTGATCACCGGAGACGGTATCCAGCAGTGTCAGCAGTTCGGTTCCATCTACCTCGCACGCAGGCTCATAAGTGGCCTCGAAAATTTCCCGTTTGCAGGGATAGATTTCGCCCTTCACGCCCGTGATGAGCATGTCATCGCGGCCCATTCTCATGCTGCCTTCCAGCGTGGGGATGATGTAGCAGTCATCGTTCTCATGCGTGATGGCGTGGCCGTTGTAGGTGAACGACCAGGGCATTCCGTTCACTAAGTTGCCGTCAGTGGCGATGCCATGGGCCACGAGCTGGGCAAAGGTGATGGCGGTAATGACGACGGGCTTGTTTCGATACTGGGTCATGGGTTGCTCTTGAAAGATCGGCGGGGCACAAGGCCGCCCGCCATCGGCGCAAGCCTCTCAGAACGGGATGTCCTCTTCACCGATCTGCACCAGACCAGGCATCCATTGCTCGGCCACGACCTTGCCGCCTAGCGTGATGTGGGAGGGGACCTTGACCGCGTGGCCTGCTGTCACCGCCTCAAACACCGCAAAAAGCCTGCCGGGGTGGGCTTTGGTCAGGCGCAGCGCTTCGGCTTCGGCCCATTCCCGCGAGGGGTGGAGCACGGTGGGACGAATGGCTGGGTCAATTCGGCGGCAGCCGCGAAAGGGCTCCCACTGGTCAGCGCCAGATACTTCCAAAATCAGGCACGGATTGCTCATAGGCTCACTCCTCCAACAAATAGCTCTGCACCAGCCGCACGATGTTGGCCTTGTCATCCTCCGACGCTCCCAGGAACGGCCGCGCCGGGATGTCGCCCCAGGGAAGGGGGAAGCTGCCGTTGCGGGTGGCGTATAGGCCGAAACCGAACTCGCCCGACTTGGCGCCGTAGTGGAAGGTGCCCGCGTAGACCCTTGTGCTACCGATCGCCACCTCGTTGTTCGACTGAATCTGGAAATTGATTGAGTGACTCGCCAGGTCGCCATGGTCTGTTCCAGGCTTCTTGGCGCCCATCGCGCGCACTCCAGCGGGCTTCATGGTTCCGTTCTTGTTGCGGGCAAACCTCTGGCTGTAGTTGAGCAGCGTCGTGGCGCTATTGGGTGCCCAGGGAGTGCCATCGGGGGCGGTAGTCGTTGAGAATCGCTGAATGGCAGATTCCTGCATATCAGAGCCGATCTCTTTTAAAACCGGTCCCATGTCCTGCGCCCGCTCCAGCAGGCCCTGCAGGTAGTCCAGGCCGCTGCGGTTGGTCAGCTCAATGATTTGCGGCATGCGCCACTCCCGCATAAAATTGCAACTGCCTCACACAGCATTGGCCACCGGGCGATCAGCCCGGACCCGTCCCGGACGTTGATGGGCCAAGGGGTGTGGGGCTTCCTCATTTCCGGGCCTTGATCCACATCGAGTACATCGAGGCCGCCCGGTTTCTCTTGCCCGTGCGCAGCTCGAACACCACGGAAAACACCTCATCTCCGAAGGCCTTGGAAGCAACTACACGGGGCTCGCCGTTCTTGCCCCGTTCATTGCTCAGCCTTATGGCATCGGCCGCATTCAGCACGTCCTCGACTTTGGCGAAGTCCTCAGGCGTTGGTGCGCGCTGCCCAGCGCCATCGAACTGGTGCGACCTCACGGTATGGCGCACGCTCTGCGCGGGCATCAGCACGGTGTAGCCTTGGACGTTTACGTCCGCCAGGGCCGCAATCACCTCAGGTTGCTCCACAAACCCTAGCCACAAGTTGTCAGTGCGAGTCGGGTCGCCGAGCACGGCACGCACAAAATCTGGAACGAGGTCGTCTGCAGTGATTTTCCCGTTGACATCCGCAGAGAGCGCCCGGCTGATCGCCGGTGGGTAGTCGATCAGCTTGTCCTGCACGAACGTCCGCAGCTCATCGTCGGCCCGCGCGCCTGGCGCGTAGTCCCAGCCCTCATCAATGCCTATGGGTGCGTCCGTTTGTGGGTCCAAGGCATTCCAGCCCTCGGGCGGATCGGTGGCGTCGCCGTCGCCAGGCGCGGCCACCGGCACCACGCGGCACTTGCAGCCCCAGCCATTGGGCGGGAAATGGGTTTTCCAGAACGGGTGGTCGTTGCGCAGCGTCAGCCGCATGTCGCCCCAGCGCTTGTGCTCGGGCCGGGGGTGCGCCACGCTGTCGTTGTGCACGTAACGCCAGAACGGGCGGCGTTTGAGCAGCTCTGGGTCGAGCAACTGCGCGCGGCGCCCGGCTGCATAGGACGTCATCAGGTTGGTCTGGTAAATCACCCGCGTGCGCCAGGCCTCGCCCGCCTTGCTGCCCTCGCCGGTCCAGCCGGTCCATCCATGCTTGGCGACGATGTCGGCAAAGCTCTTGCGAAACTCACCGATCGAGCCGCCCTGCACGGCCTGGTCCACCGCCTTGCGCAAATCGACAAGCAGATCAGCCTTGGCAGCGCCTGCCACCATGAAGGCGCGGTCGTGCGCGGCGCGCTGGATGTCGCGCCAGGTCTCACTGGGCAGGTTGAGCTTGCGGCGCAGGAAGTCGATCTGCTCCTGGAACTGCTGGCGTGCGCCGTCCACCGTGGAACGGGCGGCCTCCCCGATATCAGCCACGGCCCGTCCCCAGCGCGGCCTGGTCGCGGCCCTGCAGGTGCGCCAGCTCGAAGGCCAGCGCCATCAACTCGGTGAGGTCGGCGGTGGGCAGGTCGCTGTAGGCCTGCAGCAAGGCGTCTTGCAGCGCCTGCGGGTCAGTGTGGGCGTCCACCAGGGCGCGCAGCTCGCGCACCCAATCGGCCACCACCGGCGCGGCTCCCACGCCTAGCGCGCGGGCGGCGTCGTTGGTGGCAGGTGTGCCCTCGGCGAACGCCACCGGCAGCATGGTCGCCGGGGCTGCTGTGCCCGCAGGAACAGCGGGCACCACAGGCGCCTCGTCAATGTCGCCATCCTGCAAGTCATAGACCCGCTTCCAGTACACGGGGGTGAACTTCACCCCGGCCTTGCTAAGGGTTTCGTCGCGGTCAGCCTGCCGGGTGTTGACGTCTTCTTCCTCAAACAGCTCGAACGTGGGCGCAGGGGCCTGCTCGCCATCGTGCAGGTCCGTCATCCAGCGCAGCAGCTGGTTGATGGTGGCGCTGACCAGGCGCGCATCGCCGTCGCGGATGGTGTCTGCCACCTCCAGCCCCGCCGTGGCACTGGCGTGGGTGCTGCTCGCCTCGCTGCTCTGGTTTTGCCCCAGCAGGGCAATGTTGATCTCCGAGCGGCAGTACATCAGCAGCCGCTCGTACAGGTCGGCACTGGCGCCCTTGTCGCCCGCCTCCAGGATGTCGATGCTCGAATCGTCGGGGATGGCCGCCACTGCGTCCTGAATCATGGATTCGAGCTTGTCCAGCAGCTTGTCCACCTCCGGCCCTGGCGTGCCGCGCGGCTGTTTGCCCACCAGCCAGGGCGTGCCGTACTTCTCGGTGAACGTTACCCAGAACTTGAGCCCGCCGCGCATGAAGGTATCGGCCCAGAAACACATGGACAGGTCGGCAAAGCCATACGGGTTGGCATAGCTTGCCTCCTGGCGGGCCAGCAGGAACTTGCGCGACTCCAGCTCCTCGCCCTGCAGGGGCTGCTGGCGGCTGCGAAACCGCAACTGCGCCGCGTTGTCGAAGAAGAACCACTCCTGCGGCTTGCCGATCACTTCGAGCGGCACCGTGGCGCCGTTGAACGGCCCCCACACCAGCTCCAGCGGCTGGTAGCCAAACAGCACTGCATCGGTGATCTCGTTGAGCAGCCGGTCCATGTCGTAGCTCGCCAGCACGTCGCCGGCCAGGCGCGTCATGCGGGCGCTCGCCTTGCCCCGCTCCACGCGCCATTCCAACGCCTTGATGGCTGCCTTGCGGCGGCGAATCGGGCCACCCACCGAGGGGCGGCTGCGCATGTCGCGGTACACGCTGATGTCCTTGCCCTGGCGCTTGAGGATGGGGTCGGGGTTGGGCAGCAGTAAGCCGAACGACATGTCGGTGCTGCGCTCACGCGTGGCGATCTGCTCGGACAAGCTATTGCCGCGCCGGGCCTCGGCAAACGAGACGAACTCGGTGGGGGAGACGTAAATGCCTTGTTTTGCCATGGTGCTCAATAGCCTTCGAGGGATAGCGCGCTGCGGCGCGGTCGGCTGGCGGCATGCACCGGGCCAAAATTCATGCGCGTGGCCGCATGCGCATAGGCGCAGGCCATGGCGTTGTCGCCGTGGCCACCGTCGGCCGTCTTGCCCTCGGGCATGCGCGGAACGCCGCGCACCAGCTTGATCGCCCGATGCGACTGCAGCAGAGCGTCGTGCCGGGGAATCTCGACCGTGTCGTCTTCAAACGCCGCCTTGTAGGGCGGCATGTGGTCGCGGTACCAGCCCTCGGTGGGCATCAGGCGCTCCACCACCGAGCCGTATTTGTCAAACGCGGCCTCGCCCACATAGCTGCCGTTGCCCCGGCTGTCGATCACCATGCCGCTCATGCGGGGCAGCGCATCGGCCACGGCGAACAGCACCTGCAGCTGCTGGTTGTAGGGCACGTTCTTGAGCTCCACCAGGAACGGGATGCGCACCCGCAAGTTGCTTGCGATCTCGGCCGGGGCAATGCACGACAAGTCGCCGCTGCGGCCAAAGTCCATGCCCAGCGCGTGGCGCAGCTCGGGAACGAACTGGAGCAATGGCTTGAGCTGCTCATCAATCCAGTCCTGCATCTCGCGCTCGCGCAGGTCCGGCCGGGCGTTGTTGAAGTCCGCCGTGCCGGTGAAGCGAATCACCGGGCCGGGCACCATGCGCGCCTCAATCAGCGCGCGGCTCAGCCAGGCGCCGCCGCCCTTGGCCGGGATGCAGAACAGCTCTTCGTCCTCATTGGGCTTGTAGCGGTTGACCATCGTCTGGCGCCAATCGATCTCGCGCTCTATCGACCACTCTTGCCCCGTCACGGCGCAAATCTTGCAGTACAGGCCGTCGCGCAGGGCATCGTCCAGGTCCACACGGTGCACGCTGTACGGGAACTTGCCCGCACGCACGTCGGTGATCAGCTCATTGAAGGCGTTGTCTTCGCCGTCGTGCGTGCTGATGATGCGAATCTGCCCGCCCCACATCGTCATGGCCATGGCGGCCTTGAGCACCTCTTTGATGTCGTCAAGGAACGCCGCCTCATCCACCACCAGGCGCTCGCCCGGCCGGCCCTTGGAGCGCAAATTGCGCGGGCTGCTGGTGAAGGCCTGGATCATGTGGCCGCTGTCGAACTTGATGGTGAAGGTGAGGATCTGTTTGTCCTCTTCCTCCAGCACCGACTCCTCGATCTGGCTGGCCGCCGCGTTGAACGCGCGCGCCCAGGTGGCGCAGTCTTGAATGAAGCCCTGCGTCATCTCCTTGTTGTAGGAGATGTAATAGACGTTGGCCCCCTCGGCGCTGGCCGCATAGAGCACGTCGTCGGCCGCTTCGGCATAGCTGATGCCGATGCGGCGCGACTTCTCCATGATCTTGACCGGCGACTTGTCGGCAATCCAGTCCACCTGGTACTGCATCAGGATGCGCGCGGCCTGGGCCACCTGCGTTTGCTGCATCACAGCTGCCCCATGATGGCGGTGCGCAGCGCATCGACGCCGGCGGGCGACAAGCCCTGCTGCCGGCCGGTCTCGCTGGCCTGCTGGGCGGCGTCTTCCAGCGCCTTCTTGCGCGCGGCCTCTTCAATCTCTTTGCGCACTGCCAGGCTGAAGCGCTTTTGCGTCACGCTGGCCTTACCGATTTCGGCGGCGTTTTTAAACAGCTTGTTGATGTCCACCTCCTCGGGATCGATATGCGACTCCATCAACAGCTTGAGAATCTTCTCCTGCGTCACACGCACCACCGCCGCGCCTAGCTTGTCTTCATCGTCCGGCACGGCATCCACCAATGCGCGCGCCTGCTCGCCCGCTATCTTTACCGCCGCCAAACTACGCTCAAACGGCGAGCCATAGCGCTGCAGCGTCGACTTCGACACGTCGGCCCCGCGCGCCTTCAGGTCTGCGGCCAGCTGCACGTAGTCGCCAAAGCCGCGGGCAACCAATTGCCCGTCCAGCCACTCCTTGAGCTCGGGCGGCAGCGTGTGCACCTTGCTACGGGGCGCCATGGCCTAACCCTGCGTGATGCGCGGGCGCGCAACACCGGGCTGCGCATCCACCGTGTACTCAACAAAATCAATACCCAGGCGCGTCAGGTCCACAAACCAATGGTCCAGCGGGTCGCGCGCAATGCGCACCATCTCGCGCTCCTCCAGGTAATCGAGCTCGCGCCGAATCTCCTGGTGCGTGGCGTCCAGGTACACCGACTGGACAATGGGCAGCAGCGCTGCCGTGTTGATGCCCACCGGGCGCGAGAGGTTGATCGCCGACAGCAAATGCCAGCGGATCGCCTCGCGCCGGGCACGAAGCATGGCGGCTGAAAATGTCACAGGTGTTCTCCCCTACGGTTGTTGTCCAGCGCGCGCTCCATGCGCAGCGCAAAGTTGTCGATGCGGGTGTTGATGCCGCCAATGGCCTGCACGAAATCGTCGCGCCGCACGTAGTCGCGCGGCAGCTCGGCCTGGAACCGCAGGAACGAGGTTTCGAGCTGACGCGCCGCATCGGCCTCGCGGCGCATGTCTGCCCCCACCTTGCCGATCGACTGCTGCAGCGAAGCAAACTTCTCGTTCGAGCGCTTCTCGGCCTGCAGCGCAATCACCTTGAGCAGCGCCCACAGCGCGCCCAGGAACAGGCCGGCCAGCGAGATCAGGTTCGTCATCGTCAGTTCGAACACCATTCAATTGCTCCCTTGCGTGGCCTGCGGTGCGTGGCACACCTCGCGGGCGAAGTCCTGCAGCCCAGTCACCTGGTCGCGGAGCTGGTCAGCCTCTGCTGCCAGCTCTTGATACGCGCCGCTGCTCTCGCCGAATAGCTCTCGGGCGGTACGGGCTTCGCCAGCGCAGGCGGCACGGCCGGCATCTCCTGCTGGGTAGGGATCGGGGCGGCTGTTGAGGCGGGCAATCTCGGCGCGCAGGCTGCGCACAGCACTGGCAGCAGCAGCATCACGAGCGCGGCGCGTGGCCTCGCGTTGGGCGTCTTCATGGGCGGTCCTTTCGGCATTGCGGAATTTGGTGGCGTTGTCGCGCGCGGTGGCGGCGTTGCGCTCGTTCTCCTGGGCATCCCAGGCGGCTTGCACACGGGAAGCGCCCTGGGCGTCTCCCCTGGCCACCAGGTGCGACTGCCAGGCGTTCACGCCCCAGAGGGCCGCGCAAACCAGCGCGGCAGTGGCAACAAGGCGGGCGCTCATGCTCATGGCGTGGGCGCCCCAAGGCACATGGCACGCAGGTGCTGTCGGTCGGCCCACACACCCCGGCAGGTGCGGTTGTCGGGGTGGCTGCAGCGGTCTTGCGGCTTGGCAACCGGGCCGGCTCGGTCGTACAGCAGGATGGCTTCGCAAGCACCGGGGTAGTCGAGCGCCTGCAGCCGCCGCACGATGGTGCTGGGGCCGCTGCGGTCGTTGTTCTTGCACACCGCCGTGGCGCCCACGTTGTAGGCCAGGCCCACGAAGGCGTCCCACTCGTAGCCGTACATGGGCACGGCCATGCAACGCTTGAGGGCCAGCTCCACATCGCCCGCATCGCCGCGCAGGCGCACCAGTGCGCGCACGGGCGGCAAGGTATCGCCTGCCTTCACCCCGTGCGTGGTGCCGAAACCTACCGTGGGAACCGCTGCGCCGTGGACCGGGTCAGGGTAGGCCTGCTCGCTATAGCCCTCGCGCTGGGCGATGTAGACCAGGCCCGTGGCAGAGAGCGCCAGCGCGGCAATGGCGGTGCGTGTTTTGTCCATGCACGGCACTGTGCCGCGCGCGCGCGATCAGGCGTAAATGGTGCGCACCATTGTTTGGTGGTGCCAAGAGAACCAACCGGGCCTACTCTGCCAACGGTAGGCGCGTAGGAGGCACGTTTTAGGAAGAATGTCCAAGCACTATTGCAGTGCCTCTTAAGGGGCTGACTAACCCAGTTCACTCTGCTTACTGACGCGTCTAAAAGTAGCGTACATGTTCGCAATTCGAAACACATGCATGGTAGCTGCGACGACAGACGTCAGAGCGTACAAAAAAAGACCGTATCCGAACGCACCAGCCACTCCGTTCAGGTAAGGCAACCAGTTGCGCACAGGATCCACAAACGGCGTGTAAAACCACCATGCCTTCGCGACGACAGCAAAGAGCACAGCAAGCGCCTGTATAAGAATGAAATGCACAAAGGAGGCGCAAAGCTCCACATAAATTGTCGACAGCGGGACAGCGGCCTCTTCGACTTTTCGCGGGTCGGCCAAAAGGGCCCTGAACTTTTCGTCGCCGAACCCTATGAAGATTGCGAAACCACCCAATGTGAAGCCAAGAAGATTTGGTAAGACAGCAATGCTTTGGTCCCACCACGCCGAACACGCGGCGCCGGCCAAGCAACTCGGAGACCACCAAGTGTTCCAGGTCAGTGCGAGCAAGAGGATCGCGACATGTAGATATGGGGAGCGCAGCAGTGCACTGGACCCGCCATAGGCGGTCCAATACAAACTAAAAATTCTGCGAATTCCGGTGTACATGCTCGATCAATCGTATCTTTATTGCTCATCGCGCGCGCGTCGCAACACGTCTTTGACAGTTTCTATTGCGTCGTTCACCCGTTTGAAAAATCGCGCTGGTCTTTCCTCGGTGGACATTTGAATGGGGGCGCCGTCAAGGTCCACACCTTCGCCGAGCACCTTCCCATTGCGTGCGGCAACGCGGGCCTCAGCTCGCAACTGTGCATCGGGCTCCATCTCTTGCCCCCTCGGAGCAGTGAGGACTTCATGTCTCTTGCCCACGTTGATGTTAGCCATTCGCTCCTCGAATTCGGCTTCAAGTTCGCCCCCATCGTCGGGGTTTGGCCGATTAAAATTCAACTCTAATTTTCGCAGGCCTGGAAGATTGAGCAGTTCTTCCAACTTTTCTTTGTCCGGGAGCGCGGTCACGGCGATTTCCGGGAAATTGCTTGCCGCGGCTGTTTGATCGAATAGTGCCTGGAAAAATTTCTCGGCAGCCTTGATCGACAGGCTGCTTCCCCTATCTTTGCTAACAAACCAGAGTTCGTGCTGTCGCGGGTAGAAGATGAACGGAAAACTCTGCAGATGGGCTAGCAGGTGCTGAGGGATATTGATTCGCTCAACCTCTTCTGGGGCGGCCTGCCGGCGCGTTCGTAGGTCGAACCACGGATCATCAGGATTCACTTGGACGAATCGGTAGATCTCACCAGAGATCTCATTTTTTTCGATGGCGTCGCGCCGGCCTGTAAGCGGTCCCAGCATGAGGCCATGAATTTCTCCTTGTTGGAAGAGGCGCCCCAACTTGAGCGCCGCCGTGAAAAGTTCGACGTATCGCTCAGGCGAATGCGGCCGGTGCATTGCAATATTGAGTGCGCCGATCGTGACCGTTCGTAGTCTGGCCATGTTTCTACCCCCTTTTTTTTGGTTACATCATTCCCTGCGAGCTAGCGCCCGCTTTTCGCTGGGGCGCCCTCACCACCCAGCCCGCTCCGCATGAATCTTCGTCCAGGTCTCATTGAGCTTGCCCTGGAGAATTTCGCATGCGGCGCGGCGCGTCACGTAGCCGCCGAAGCCGTTGGTGGCATGCACCGTCATGGAGAGCACGCGGCCTTCTTTTGAGGGCTCGGTGTAGTAGGCGCCAGCGGGGTCGCGCAGCAGCGGGCGGTACCAGGCCAGGCAGAGTTCGGCTTCGCGATCGAGCGGCGACTTGGCTGCGGCGGCAGGCGGAGCTGCCACGGGCGCCGGGGCAACGCCCGGCGCAGGTGCTGCCGGTGCTACCGGTGGTGCGGGCGCGGTGGGCGCTGCAGGTTGTGCCGGCTGGGCTGGGCCTGAAGCCGGGTGCACCTCAATCTTCTCGCCCTTGCCCGCGCAAGGCGCGTCCTGAAACGCCACCCTACCGTCAGGGCCGGTGCATTTGTTGATGGCCCAGGCGGGCGAGGCTGCCAGGAAGGCCAGCGCAAGCAGTATCGCCCGCATCATGGGTTCGCTGACGCGCCCACGTCGCTTTTGCAGTGTGGGCAAATCTTTGCCTTCTTGCTGATCCACTCATCACATTCTGGGCAGCGCCTGCGGTCGCCACTGACGAAGTACATCAGCACCGCAAACGGGCCAAGAAGCATCCCGCCAACCACGCCGCTGGCGGTTCCCAAGCCCCGCTTTTTTGCCGCAGCCACGCCGATCAATGCGCCGAAAAGTATCCAGAACAGAAACATAGCCCTCTCCCCCGTTGAAAAATTATTGAATGGTAGGCGCCAGGGCGCCCCTGTCTTGCACAGGAGCGTTGGCTAGTTGGCCTGCTCATCGAGACGTAACGCTTTTTCTGGCCTTGCAGCCATTGCGAACAAGGCATCGACCGCTTGGCGGAACAAGGTGTCGTTGCGGTATTTGTAGATGATCTGCCGCTCTTGCTCTGGGTCGCTGCCAGCAGCCAGACTTTTGCGCACATCGTCAATGAGGGAATGCGCAGCCATGCCCACGCCAGTGAGCACGAAATCCCTGTCCACCAATTCAGAACGTGTCTCACACGCCGTAAGGAACTGCTGCACCGGAAACACGCCGCGCGCCGTGTAGGCATTGACCGCGGCCATGTCCATGCGCAGCCATGCTGCAGCAGCGGCGTCTTCGTGCACCCCTAGCTCGGCCTTGAGCCGCAGCCACGCTGGCTTGGCGGCAACGGGCTGCTGTCCGCTCAGCACGTACTCCACATCAATGCCGAGATCGGGGCGCTGTTGCGCGAGGGCGCGGAGTTCTTTTTCTGGGAAGGCGCCTCGCTTCTTACGCTCACTGAACGCTGTCTTCGATAGGCCGAGGGCTGTTGCGACCTCTTGATCCTTGCTTACGCGCAGGTAGTGCTTGAGGCGTGCGAGCGAATCTGAAAAAAAATTCATAAATCACTTTCCAATCCAGATAATATGGATTAAAGTTCACATCAACAAACACACGCTGCCCGTAAATCAACACACGCAAAGGAGCACCTCCCATGCTGAGAACACCCGAACAAGCCCGCGCCGAACTTCTGCGCAAGGGCGTCTCCGTAACCCAATGGGCCGTGTCCAACGGCTTCTCTCCCAACCTCGTGTTCGAGGTGCTGGCAAACCGCCGTCGCCCAACCAGGGGCCAAACCCATCAAATCGCTGTAGCCCTGGGCATCAAGGCTGGCGAGATTGTCACCGACCCCCGGAGGGCGCTGGCATGAACTCGATCACCGCTACCCCGGAGCACATCACCTGCGCCGTCGGACCGCTGGGTTTCGTCGCAGGTGAAGCAGAGCCAGACGCCACCCAACGGACCGCCGACCAAATCAAACAAAGGTTCCGCCAACGCGGCGAAACCTTCAGCCAGTGGGCTCGCGACAACGGGTACTCCGTCAACAAGGTGCTGCGCGTGCTCAACGGCTTTGAGAAAGGCCACTACGGCAAAGCCCACGAGATCGCAGTCAAGTTGGGTTTGAAGCCCGGTAGCGACGCCCCTCTCCAATGACGCCAGTGTAAGCAATGACCTGTCACGAACTCTACCGGCTGCAAGCGCTTTGCGCTGTATGCAAACCCGCCATTTGTTTGGAAGCCTTGTCCCGGAGGGCTTTCCAATGAGCCGCAGCAGTTGCAAGCGCGTTCCCACCAGTCTGAAAAGCGCCTTCGAGCAGGACAAGGAGCAAGGCCTGCGCACGCGCGGCCTGTCCGTCGAGCGCCACGCCGAACTGCACGCTGTATCGGCCTCGCGCCTCTACAAGTGGATGGAAGACGCCGATCTGCCGGCCAACCGGTTGGCAGCCTGGTTTCATAACACCAACGGCCGCGCAGTGATCCGCTATTTGGCTGCGCAGGCCGGGGGGCTGTTCGTTCCGGTGCCCACCGGCCGCAAGCCCAACCCCATCGAGATGGCCGAGCTGCAGCAAGTGCTTGCCGAGACCACTGGCGCCTTGCTGCGCTTCTACGCTGGCCAGGCCGACGCCGACACCACCCTGGGCGAGCTGCAACGGGCGCTGGAAGCCCTGGCCTGGCACCGCGGCAACGTCGAGAAGCATTCCCAACCCGAACTGGAGTTTTGAGCATGGACGAAAACCAAATCCGCTACGCCATTGCCAGGCAAGTACCAGAAATGGAGCGTGGCTTCACGGTCGCCACCAACTACGGCGACATCGTCATCCCTGCGGGCAAGCTGGCCTCCCAAATGCGCGGGCATATGGAGCGTGCGCTGGCGCGCGAGCTGGCCCGCCTGCTGGTGTCCAAGAAAGCGGTAGCAGCCTTTCCACCCATCTCGCAAGCCCAAGCGGTCAAGATTTGCAACGACTTTGTAGAGGGTGGCCGCGCATGAGCCGCGCCACCAACTACACCAACGCCGCGCAGCAGCGAATCATCCGTTTGCAGTTCGCGCTGTTTGGCGATGCCGTCAATGGCTACCCGCCCGCCGCGCTGGCGCAGGCCGTGGGTTGCAGCGCCAGCGCCATGACGCGCGACCTGGACAACCTGCGCACCGCAGGCGTGGCCGAGCGCCTTGACGACACGGGCCACTGGCGCTTGACGCCGCGTCTGCCCCAGCAGTCCATCAAGGTGTTCGGCGCCATCGATGCCGCCCAGCGCCGTGTGGACGAAGCGCGCAACCGCTTCTCGCGCAACCCCGACTGAACCATGGCCTGCCAGTCCGTCCTCATCCGCGCACCGGGCCAGTCGGACATGCGCCTCATCGTGCCCGCCAAGGAGACCGACGGTGACCCCATTGCCGAAGCCGTGGCCATGACGCAGAGCCTTTTGAGAGTTTCCCCTACTCAGTGGATTGTTGAGATCTACGAGACCCACAACGTGACAGACATGGAGATCAAGCAATGACGAAAAAAGCAGGCCGCCCGGTCAACGAAATCGCGGTGCCCCCGGCCATCGACCCGGCGCTCGACCAAGGCAAGCTCGACGGCGCCATGCTTGCCATGCGCGAGCAAGCCAACGCGCAACGCGAGGACGAAGACGCCCAGTTGGCCCGTGCCGCCCAGGCGGTGGGTGGCGCCCTGATGGCCCGGCTGCACAAGCAGTTCGCGCACGCCGCCGAGGTGAACATGTTCCTGCAGGTGCGTGACTTGCCTTTGGCGGTGCTGCGGCGTATCCCGCTGCCAGAAATCGCCGATACGTCGGCGAATTTTGGTAGCACCTCCGAGGGAGAGGTCAAAAAAATCGCCGATACGTCGGCGAACTTGGAAGATTTCTGCCGCCGCGTGTTTGGCCGCAGTGCAACCACGATGAGAGAGGAAGCCCAAAACCTCAATCTGCTGGGCGAACAGGCCTATGAATCCGCCGCCCGCCTGGGTATCAGCAAGGGCGCGCTGCGCGTCACGCGCACCCTGCCACCCGAAAAGCTCGAAATCGTCCGCACGGCCATTGCCGCTGGCAGCACCAAGGCCGAAGTGCTCTCGGTCATCGAAGACCTGGCAGAGAAGGTTGAGCAGGCCGAGGCAGCCACGGCAGAACTGCAGGCCGATCTCAAGGCAGGCGAAGAGGTGCTGGCGGCCAAGAACAAGACGATCGACCGGCTGCAACGTGAGTTGAAGCGCATCGAAAAACTGCCGCCCGACGCGCAGCTCGCAGGCCTCAAGAAGGAAGCCACAGTCATCGCCACCGAGGCCGAAGCCATGGTCCTGGGCGGTTTGCGCCAAGCGCTGCTGTTGCTGAACAGCCACGGCGAAGAGCGGGGCGAGCACGGCGTGTTTATGGCTGGGCTGGTGAGGCAGGTGCAAGCGCAGCTCGGTGCGCTGTGCCATGAGTTCAACCTGCCCGAAATCGGCGATGGCAAAACCTTCGAGCCCGAAGCCGCTCTGCAAATCCGTGAAGGCTTGGCCCAACTGCGCGCCAAGCAGCAGCAGGAGGCCGCATGACCGGCGACGAGCTGCTCAAGCAGCAACGCAGCGAAGAGGCGCAATTGCTTATTTGCCGCCTGATTTTGGAGTGGAACGCTTCGCGCAAGCTGGTGGCCGAGATTGCCGCCAACTCGCTGGACGCGGGCCGCATGCTGCGCGACCCAAGCTATGTGGCCGACAACCTCGCCCGTGAGCCCTCTGCGCTGGTGTACTTCGACCTGCAGCGCCTGCTCACGCTGGTTCGCCAGGGGTTCTGAGCATGCCGCCCGTCACACCTGCCCAAACCGAGGAACTGGTGCGCGCCAACCTGGGAACGCTGCCGCGCGGCGCCAAGAGCGAAGCGGTGGCGACGTTGGCGGCGCGCACCGGCAAGTCCAGGGCCACCATCTACCGGCAGTTGCAACAGGTCACTGTGCGCCAGCCGCGCAAGGCGCGCAGCGACAAAGGGCAGGCTGCGTTGCCCCTGTCAGAGGCGCGCGACGTCAGTGGCTGGATCATGGACGGGCTGCGCAAGGGGAACAAGCGCCTGCGCAGTATTGAGCAGGCGCTGCAAGAGCTTCGCTACGCCGGGCGGGTACGGGCAGAGCGCATTGACAAAGCGAGCGGGGAAGTTCTGCCGCTGTCGGTCAGCGCGGTGTCCAGGGCGCTCAAGGCATACGGATTGCACCCAGACCAGTTGCTGCGCCCAGGGCCCGCCGCCGCCATGCAGAGCCTGCACCCCAATCACGTATGGGAAATCGACGCCAGCCTGTGCGTTCTTTACTACCTCAAGAACGGCCACACCAAGCGCTCGGGGTTGCAAGTGATGGATGCCGACAAGTTCTACAAAAACAAACCCAAGGCGCTTGAGCGCATAGAGAGCGAGCGGGTTTGGCGGTATTTGTGCGTGGACCATTACAGCGGCAGCTTGTTTTGCCACTATGTCATGGGTGCTGAGAGTGGCACCAATCTGGTCGAGTCGTTTATTCATGCTGTCACGCCGCGCACGCTGCTCGGGCAGACGGACCCGTTCTGCGGCGTCCCATTCATGGTCTACATGGACCCTGGCTCGGCGAATACCGGCGCGCTTTTCAAGAACCTCGCCCGGCGCATGCAGGTCAAGCTGCTGGTACACGCGCCCGGAAACGCGCGGGCCACGGGCGGGGTGGAGCGCTCGCACGACATTTGGGAACACGTGTTTGAGTCTGCGCTGCGCGCAGAACCCGTGGGAAGCCTCCACGAGTTGAACGAAGCGGCCACGATCTACAGCCGCTACTTCAACGCAACCAACACCATGGAGCGCCATGGCCGCACTCGCACCGCCATGTGGCTAAGGATTACTGAGCAGCAAAAGCGTTTGGCACCTGATATTGAAACGCTGCGCCTGCTGGCGACACACCAACCCGAGGCGCGAAAAGTGGAGCCATGGCCGGGAGCGGTGGTGCGCTTCCACGGCAAGGCGTATGACGTCAGCCAGGTCAAGAACGTGATGATCGGCGAGACGCTGCTCGTGACCTACAGCCCTTACCTGGCAGGGCATGCCAGCATCGTTCTGCAGGACGCCGACGGTAACGAAGAGCTGGTGGCGGTACCGGAAGTTCAGTACAACGAAGCCGGCTTCCCGGCAAACGCCACCGTATTTGGCGAAGGCTACAGCCGCCAGGCCGACACCGTTCTACAGACCAATCGCAAGCTGGTCGAGCGCCTGGTGATGGGGGCAGACACCGATGAGGAGGCCGCTGCAGCCCGCCGCGCGCGCAAACCTGCATTCGGCGGTGCAGTCCGGCCGTTGGCCCAGGCCCGCGAGACGGTGCTACCCACTCCGTTGCCGCGCCGTGGCACCGAGCTGGTGCCTGCTACCACCACACGCCTCACGCCTGCGGCCGAGCGCGTGCTTACCCCCTTCGAAGCCGCCGCCGCCCTGCGCCGCATGGGCGTAGACCTAACCCGCGAAGCCACGGCCAGCCTGCGCGACTGGCACAGCGACGGCGTACTTGAGGGCCAGTTGCCTGCGCTCGCCGAGCGCCTTGCCGTGCGCACCGGCCTGCGCGTGGTCGCCGGAGGTGCGGCATGAGCACGGTGCCCACCACCCCCTTGCTCGCCCTGGCACCTGTGCTGGCACAGCTTGGCATGAGCCAGAGCGAGCTGGCACGCGCCAGCGGCCTGTCGCAGCCTGCCGTGAACCGCCTGGTGCGCCTGGGCCAGTGGCCTGCGCGCGGCCAGGCAGCAGCGCGTACCCGTATCGAAACCGCCCTGCGCGCCGCTGGTGCGCGCGGCGCGCAGATCACTGCCGTGTTTGCCCACGGCAAAAAGCAGTTGGCCCCAGTGGGTTCGTACCCCACCGAGGCCGCCCCTGAGACCCACGAACCAACGCAAACCCCCGAGGAGGAAACCATGCTACTGCAGAACGAAGCCCTGTCACCCGAAGCGCGCAAGCACTTTGCCTTGCCGCGCAACCCCTTCCTGGACGACGTGCAAAGCCCGGACGACGTCTTTCAAACCGCCAGCGTGCGCTACGTGCGCGCCACGCTCACCGATTGCGCCAACCACCACGGCTTCGTGGCGGTGGTGGGCGAGAGCGGCGCCGGCAAGAGCACCCTGGCCGAAGACCTGGAAGAGCGCATCAAAGCCGACAAGCGCGACGTGGTCATCATTCGCCCCTACGTGCTGGCCATGGAAGCCAACGACCAGAAGGGCAAGACCCTCAAGGCCAGCCACATTGCCGAAGCCATCGCCGCCTGCCTGGACCCGCAGCTCAAGGTCAAGAGCAGCCCCGAGGCGCGGTTTCGCCAGGTGCACGAGCTGCTCAAGGCCAGCCGCCGCGCCGGCCGACGCCACCTGCTTGTGATTGAAGAGGCGCACTGCCTGCCGTCGCCCACGCTCAAGCACTTGAAGCGCTTTCTGGAGCTGAAGGACGGCATGCAGCGCCTGATTGGCATCGCCCTCATCGGCCAGCCCGAGCTGCGTGAGCGCCTCAGCAGCCAGAACCAGGACGTGCGCGAAGTGGCGCAGCGCTGCGAAGTGGTGGAGCTCGAACCGCTGGACGCCGAGCTTGAAGGCTACTTGCGCCACAAGTTCGCCCGCTTCGACCTCAAGTTCGAAGACGTGTTCGCGCCCGATGCGGCCGACGCCATCCGCGCCCGCCTGGTGCATATCCCCCGAGGCGGCAAGCCAACCGACGCCCGCAGCGAGTGCTACCCGCTGGTGGTGAACAACCTGGTGTGCCGCGCCATGAACGCCGCCACCCGCGCCGCCTGGCCGCAGGTGGATGCCCAAGTGATTGCGGGGTGCTGAGCCATGAACAGATATGCACAAGAGGGAGCAGCTTTGCTGAGTCTGAAAGCTGCGCTGCGCCGCGCCAGCCGCAGCGGTATCCGTCTTTACAACCTCTATGCCCTGGCGTTCTCGGCACTTGAAGGCCACCTCATCGACGACCCTGAAGATGCCATGCGGGTGGCGGAGATGCTGCGCCGAGAGGCCCAGAGCATCGAGGATTACATGGCGTGTTTGGCGCAGGAGGAATAAGCCATGGCCATCTACCGCATCAAGATCACCATGGGCGACGGCTCAAAGGGACGCTATACCGGCCTGTTCGCCGATGGCTTTGAAGCCGTGCTGCAAACCTTGACCGACTTCCCCGACGCGCGCGGCATTGCGGCCATTTTCATTCGGAGGGCCGCATGAAAGCTGCCCGCACCAAGCCCGCCCGCACCTGCGCCGAGCTGGGCGTGTGTCATGGCCGCCCCACCATGGGCTGCACCTGCCGCCCAAGCCACAACGACAGCGGGGCGCTGCCCCCGGATGGCTTCTTTTTCGCCCCAGGTGCCATTGAGCACGGCCCGCGCCGCGCCCGCCGCATCAGCCCCCTGGGGCGCCTGGTGCTGTGGTGTGTGGGCACGCTGGCGGCGTCAAGCCTCATCGGCTTTGCTGCCGGTGTGTTGCAAGCGAAAGGCTGGCCCCTGTGAGCGCAGACCTGTCCTGCCCCGTGTGCGGTGCCGAGTTCGACCTGGCCGTGCTGTTCAAGAGCGAAGAAAGCCGCAGAACCTTCGACCGCCTGACCGCCAGCTGCTCACCCTTGAAGGCCCGGCTGGCGCAGTACGCCGCGCTGGCCAAGCCCCCCAAGCACAAGCTCGATACAGACAAGGCCCTGCGCATCATCAAGACGCTGCTGCCTGACATCGAGCGCGGCGCCATCACCTGGAAGGGCCGCGAATGGGCCGCCCCGCTGAGCGCCTGGGCGCAGGCCATAGACCAGATGCTGGAGCGGCGCAACGCAGGCACGCTGGAGCTGCCCATGAAAGGCCACGGCTACCTGTTCGCCATCCTGCAGGGCCTGGCCGACAAGGCAGAGGCTACGCATGAGCAGGCGCGCGAGCAGCAACTGCGCACCGGCCCGCGCGCCGCCACCGTCAACGGCCCCAAGAGCGTTGCCGACCTGGTGCAAACACCCGCGCCCGCCGCCGCACCACGGCCAGCACCTGTCGCACCGGCACCCGCTGGCATGTCCCCCACCGTCCGCGCCTGGCGCGCAGAGATCGAACGCAAGAAAGGCCAGCAATGAGCCGCAAACCCACCATTGGCCCGCAAAGCGTGGCCGTTGTAGAGCACCTCAAGCTGCATGGCGCCAGCACCCTGGAAGAACTGCGCATGCACTTTGGCGCCGAAGGCCGGGGCCGATTCGCCCAGCGCCTGAGCAACCTGGTGTACGGCAACTGGCTCGACATCAGCTACGCCGCCAATGGCGACATGCTGTACCTGGTGGCCCCACGCGCGCGGGCCGCACTGCCCAAGGCCCAGGCCCCCGCCAGCGCCCCGCCTGTACTGGTGCCGCCCCGGCGCATCAGCGTAATGGCGGGCAACTACACGCCGCCGCCCATGGCGCCCGCGCGCCCCGGCGCCCTTAACTACCAGCGCGTGGCCAGCCATGGCGTGCGCTGCTGATTCCCATCCACTTACCCCACAGGAGCGCCCTCATGGCAACAGAAAACACCATCCCCCCAGGCTACTGGAAAGACGCCGCCGGCAACCTGGTGCCTGACTCCAAGGTCACCGATATCGACAAGCTGCGCCACCAGGTGGTGACCGACCTGTGCACCATGGCCGAGCATGCCCGCGAAGGCCTGGTCAGCTTCAAGCTGCACGCCATGCAAGAGGTGGCCGCGCTGGTCTCCGTCAGCATGGAGCGCTACGGCGTCAAGAGCGGTGGCGAGAAGGGCAACGTCACCCTGACCAGCTTCGACGGCAAATACAAGCTGGTGCGCCAGATGCAAGACCGCATCGTCTTCGGCGAAGAGCTGCTCGCCGCCAAGGCGCTGATCGACGAATGCGTGCAAGAGTGGAGCGAGGGCGCCAATGACAACATCCGCGTGCTGGTGAACCACGCCTTCCAGACCGACAAGGAAGGCAAGATCAACACCGGCCGCGTGCTCGGCCTGCGCCGCCTGGCCATCAAGGATGCCGCTTGGCAAAGCGCCATGCAGGCCATCGCCGACAGCATGCAGACAGCCAGCACCAAGCCCTATGTGCGCTTCTACAAGCGCAATGAGGCAACGGGTGGGTACGACGCGATCAGCCTGGATGTGGCGGCTGTATGAGCCGCCCCATGCAACTCCAGGTCAACACGGCCGGCGCCTGGAAGACCGTCATGACATTCGGCCACGGCGAAGAAACCATGGAACGCGTGAAGCAAGCGGCACAGGCACTGCACGAGGTTTCGCAGGACACGGCCTGGCGCATCACGACGACGACGGGCAGAAGTCCTGTCGTGCTGCGCCACATGGGCCGCAACACCTACGGCATCTGGATCGACCGCACCGAACCATGAACCCACACGCGCAGCTGGCCGCCTTGGGGCGCGATAGGCCGGCGTGGCAAGCGGAGGGTGCCACGGCCCTTATCCATCGGGCTGCAACTTCCGCAGGTAGCGAGCGCCGCCGTGCTGATTCCTTTCGTCAACACGGTCCTCCAACCCCGCAAGGGGATGGCGCGGCGCTACCCGGTTTGCCGGTGTCCGAGAACACCAGCACTTATTTACCTGGAGCAACTATGTTCAAGAATCTGATCGTCTATCGCATCGCATCCCCACTCGCCACGCTTGACCAGGTCGAGCAGGCCTTGGCTAAAGCCATGTTCGCGCCCTGCGGTGCCACGCAAGAGCGTTCGGTCGGTTGGATACCACCGCGCGGCGACGCGCACGGGCCGCTCGTGGAATCGCTGGCCGGGCAGTGGGTGCTGTGCTTTGCGACTGAGACCAAGGTTGTGCCGGGTTCGGTAGTCGCCCGGCGCGTACTGGAAAAAGCCGATCGCATTGAGCAGGAGACCGGCCGCAAGCCAGGCAAGAAGGAAACACGCGAGCTCAAGGATGAAGCCTTGCTCGACCTTCTTCCGATGGCCTTTACCCGGCTTGGCGTGATGTGGGTCTGGATCGACCCGGCTGCGCGCACTTTGGTGCTCGATACCAGCAGCCAGGCGCGCGCCGACGAAGTGGTCACCCTTCTGACCGAGGCGCTGCCGGGCGTGGCCTTGGCACTGCTGCACACCCAGTACAGCCCGCAAGCCGCCATGGCGCACTGGTTGTCCACGCAGGAGCCGCCCACCGGGTTCAGTATTGACCGCGAGTGCGAGTTGAAAGCGGCAGATGAGAGCAAGGCGGTTGTGCGCTATGGCCGCCACCCGCTCGACATTGAGGAAGTGCAGCAGCACATCCAGCACGGCAAGCTGCCTACCAAACTGGCTCTGACCTGGGACGACCGGGTGTCGTTCGTGCTGACCGATGGTATGCAGCTCAAGAAGATTTCTTTCCTCGACACGGTGTTCGAGAACAACGCGGCAGACGACGGGGGCTTCGATGCCGATGTTGCCATTGCAACGGGCGAACTCGCAAAGCTGATTCCCGACCTGGTGGCAGCGCTCGGCGGTGAAGGGAAGGCGTGATGCCGCGCGTGTCCCCCGCAACCCCTATTCAAATCTATTCCTTGGGGCCTTGCCGGGCCTGTCAGGCCCTTGCATAAGCATCGGCCCGCCTCGGCCCCAGAAAACGCCTTGTAGCCCCGCAAATCGCCCCGCCCAAAAACAGGACCACGCCATGGCCAACAACACCGCCGCCATCCACGTGCTCAAGGCCAAGCTGCAGCTGCAGGATGGCGACTACCGCGCACTGCTCATGCAGCTCACCGGCAAGGCCAGCAGCAAGGGCATGACGGCCACCGAACAAGCCCAGGTGCGCAACCACCTGCAGCGCCTTGCCGAGCGCATGGGTGTCGCCCAGCCCACCACGCGCCGCCGCCCGCTCACGCGCGAGCAGTTCGATCAGGTCAAAAAGCAGGCCAGCCCGCGCGAGCGCAAGGTGTGGGCGCTGTGGAATCAACTGGCGCGCGACGGCGTGGTGCACAACCCCAGCCGCGCCGCGCTCAATGCCTGGGTAGAGCGCACGGTGCACGTGAGCGCGCTGGGCTTTGCCACCAGCGCGCAGCTCGATACCTTGATTGAGGCGCTCAAGGCCTGGCAGATTAGGGGCGCTGCGCAATGAATGAGCTGGGCGATCTGACCGAGGTTGAGGGGCCGAGCGAGCTGGGCGAACGGCTCGATTTGTCCGAGCTGACCACCGCGCAGATTGAACCGCTCGAGCAGCGTATGGGCGCCGAGTGGTCGGACACCTGGCGCGAACTGGCGCGCTCGCAGTTTGTCACCCTTATGTCGCTGCCAGAGGCAGAAACGCCCGAAGCGTGCGCTGCCAAGGCCGTGGCGCTCACATTGGGCATTGCCCAAGACATTGGCGGCGCACAGCATTACATTCAGGCGGGCACGGCGCTGCTGCGCAACCGCCGCGCCCAGCAGGTGATGCGCCTGCGCGAGCTGGGCCTGGGCTACGCCGAGGTGGCCCGCGCCTGCGGGCTGAGCGATTCGCGCGTGCGGCGCATCGAACAGGCTTACCGCAGCGCACAGCGCCTGCAAGAGGCCGAGCGCTTCGCGCGCGCGCAAGGCCAGTTACCCCTGTAGAAAGAAATGGCGCAGGTCATTTAGGGCCGCGCGGCGTGCCGCGCGACAGTTGCGGCCATGCCCCAAGCCGCACCTGCATCCAAACCGCTGCACATCTTCAAGCCTGGCCGGTGGACCACCGTTGCGGGCGAAACGATTGAGTTTGGCGAGGCCGACCTGGCCGCCACCGCCGCAGCCTACGACCCCAAGATTCACAAGGCCCCCATCGTCAAGGGTCACCCCGCGCTGGACGCTCCGGCGCAGGGCTGGGCCGACCAGTTGGTGATTCAGGCGCGTGGCCTGTATGCAGTGCCCGCCAAGGTGGACCCGGCGTTTGCCGAAGAGGCACGCACAGGCCGCTGGGGCACGGTCAGCGCCAAGTTCTACCGGCCAGACGCCGCTAACAACCCGGTGCCCGGTGTCTGGTACCTGCGCCATATCGGGGTGCTGGGTGCCCACCCGCCGGGTGTCAAGGGCCTGGACGACCCCGAGTTTGCCGAGGCCGAGGACGGCTGCGTTTGCTTTGCCGAGGGCGTCGCCTTCGGTGAATGGGACGGTATGACCAACGCCACCCTGTGGCGCAACCTGCGCGAATGGCTGCTGGCGAAGTTCGGCCAGCAAGACGCCGACCAGGTGCTGCCTGGCTACGACGTGCGCGCCCTGGAGCTGGGCGCGGCCGAAGACATCAATGCCGCCCGCGATGCCGCAGGCACACCCGCCGCCTTCGCCGAGGGCCAAGCCCCCACCGGCACCACCAACACCACCGATCACCCACCACAGGAGTCCGCCGTGACCGAAGAAGAAGCCGCGCGTCTGCGCGAAGAGAACGCCGCCCAGGCCCGGCAGCTCACTGAGCTGAGGGCCGCTGACGCCCAGCGCGCACAAGCCGCCGTGCTGGCAGACAACACGGCCTTTGCCGAGGGCCTTGCGGCCGATACCCGTATCCCCAAAGCATGGGCGCCGCAGGTGGCCGCCATGGGCGCGCAGTTGCAGGCCGCGCCCGATGTCGAGTTTGGCGAGGGCGAGGCCAAGAAGCCACTGCACCAGTTGTTCCGCGACTTTTTGCAGGCGCTGCCCCAGCAGGTGGCGTTTGGCGAGCAGGCCACGCGCGAGCGCGCAGGCAACGGCGGCGACAACGGGGCCGACAACACCCCGGTGGAATTCGCCGAAGGTGCCGACCCCGACCGCGTGGCCCTGGACAAGCGCATTCGTGCGCATGCCCGAGAGCACAAGGTGGACTACGCCACTGCGGCCCACGCCGTGATGCGCCAGACCAAGTAACGACAGCCCCCATACCTCAAGGAGAAAACACATGGGACGTTTGAGCAAATTGCGCGTGGTGGACCCAGTCCTCAGCGCGCTGGCCATGGGCTACAGCAACGCCGCCTTCGTGGGCGACCAGTTGCTGCCTTTTGTGAGCCTGGACAAAGAGGGCGGCAAGATTCCGACCTTCGGCAAGGATGCGTTCAAGGTGTACGCCACCGAGCGTGCGCTGCGTGCCAAGTCCAACCGGATCAACCCGGAGGACGTCGACGGCATTGATATCAGCCTGGACGAACACGATCTGGAATACCCGATCGACTACCGCGAAGACGCCGAAGCCGCCTTCCCGCTGCAGGCGCATGCCACCAACCGCGTGGTGGAAGGCATTCGCCTGCGCCACGAAGCCATGGTGGCCAGCATGACGCAGAACCCGGCCAACTACCCGACGGGCAACAAGATTGCGCTGTCGGGCACCGACGTGTTTACCGACCCTGGCAGCGATCCCGAGGGCGTGGTGGACGACGCCAAGGCCGCTGTGCGCAACAAGATCGTCAAAGAGCCCAACACCATGGTGATCGGCTACACGGCCTGGCGCGCGATGAAGCGGCACGCCAAGCTCAAGGCGATCTTGAGCGACACGCGCTCGCGCCTGGTGCAGCTGGCTGACCTGCGCGAAATCTTCGAGATTGCCAACATCGTGGTGGGCAAGGCGGTGTACGCCACCGATGCGGGTGTGACGACCGACCTGTGGGGCGGCACCCTGGTGCTGGCCTATGTGCCGGCGGCAGCGCCATCGGCTGCGGGCGATGCGCCGGTGCGGTCGGCCTACGAGCCGAGCTTTGGCTACACGCTGCGCAAAAAGGGCAACCCGGTGGTGGACACGCGCACCGAGGACGGCAAGCTGGAGATCATCCGCAACACGGACATCTTCCGCCCCTACATGCTGGGTGCCGAAGCGGGCTACCTGGTCACCGGCGCCGCTTGACCATGGCCGCCACCCGCACCCACAAGAGCGCTGCGCCTGCCAAGGCTGCGAAGGTGGCGCAAGCCACCCCGGCCACCCTTGTCACCAGCACCGCCGCTGCTGCGCTGCCGAAGGAAGAAGGCGCCGCACCCGTTGTGTCGCCCACGCCCGAGGTGGCAGCGCTTGCTGCGCCTGCTGCGCCGGCCGTGCGCGCTGCACATCCCCATGCCGCTGATGCGCGCCGCCAGTACCTGGTGGGCACGGTGCCCATCCGGCACAACGGCCGGGTCTATGGCATCGGCTACGACATCGAGCTGACCGATACCGAGGCCCAGCGCCTGGCCGGCCTGGTCGCGCTCGTGCGCTAACCCCCTTACCTGACAGGAGCCCTTTCCATGCAGACTGAAAAAATCCTTATGGCCACCACGGTGCTCGCCGCCGTTGCACTGGCGCGCTTTCGCTTTGTGAACTTCGACGGGGCCACGGCGGGTGCGACCGATGCAGCGCTGGGCGTGCCGGTGACCGCCTTTGACGCTGGCGAGCAAGCCAGTGTGGCCACCCACGGCGAAATCCTGGTGGAAGCCGGGGCCGCTGTGGCCGTGGGCGCGC
The DNA here is from genome assembly GCA_052172715.1 of Giesbergeria sp. Lineage (GTDB taxonomy): Bacteria > Pseudomonadota > Gammaproteobacteria > Burkholderiales > Burkholderiaceae_C > Simplicispira. Next base: position 25,261 of record JBQMQB010000002.1, read on the forward strand.
AGGTGCAAAGCGATGCCACGGGCCGCGCCATTACGCTGGCCGCTGGCGTTGCCGCCGGGCGTGCACGCGATGCCGCCACCGCTGCGGGCGAACTGATCCGCGTGCTGCGCTAACTGCGCTGAGGCCCAGCAACCCATGGCCGCCTACGCCACTTTGACAGACCTGGCCCACGCCGCCACCGGTGGCTGGCTGGAGCTGGCCCAGCGCGGCGCGATCGAGGCCGTGCTGGACAGCGCGCTGCTGTTCGTCGCCGCCAGCGGTGGCGATACCAGCGCCTGGGCCTTGGACGAAGTGGCGGTGGCCACGGCGGCGCTGGAGCGCCTGCAGGACGCGCTTGAGCGCGCCAGCCGCCATGCCGACACCTATTTGTTTCCGCGCTACCGCGCCCGTATGCCGCTGCCTGACGACCTGGTGCAGGGCAGCAGCTTGCCTGCTGCAGTGGCCGCCATTGCGCTCAAGCGCTTGTACGGCACCAGCGTGCCCGAAGAGCTGCGCCGGGGCGCCGCCTGGGCCGATCAGTACCTGGTGGACCTGAGCAAGGGCGTGGTCAGCCTGGGCGGCACCGACACCGAGGTGGCGCAGCCCGCCGGCCGCATGGTGACGCGTGCGCCCAGCAGTGCGATTGACTGGGAGCGGTACTGATGGCTACCACCCCGGCCGCAGCGCCGCACCCCAACAACTTCCTGGAGCCCGAGGCGCACCTGGTGGCCCGGCTCAAGGCAGCGTTTGCGGGCCGCAAGCCTGCGGTGCATGTGCTGACAGCCGCCGACCTGGCGGGCATCAAGGAAGAGCACCAGCCCACCCCTGCGGTGCATGTTGTGTGGAACGGGTATCGCGTGCTGGAGTCGCGCGCCGACGGCCGGGCCGCGCGCCTGGACCACACCTGGCTGGTGGTTGCGACCGTGAAGAACGTGCGCACCCTGCAAAGCGGCGCGGCCGCGCGCTCGGAGGCCGGGGAGCTGGCGGCGCAGGCGGGCGCGGCGCTGATGGGGTTTCGCCCGCCCAACGTGGCCGGGCCGCTGCGCCTGGCGCCAGGGCCTGGCGCTGGGCACAACGCCGGGTTTGTGTACCTGCCGCTCGCCTTTTTGGTCGAGACGGTTTTCAAAGCCGATTGATTTTTTAACAGGAGCCACCATGGCCATCGAAGTCACCAAGCAAATCTACAAACCCAGCATGACGGTGGGCCAGGTCTATGCGGCCGTCTATGGCGCCGCCGTGCTGCCCATGCCGGTGGGCAACGCGCTGGAGCTCTCGCTTGAACACAGCGAAGACGTGCAAACGCAGGACGACATGACGCGCCTGGGCGGTGGCACGTATGCCGAGGTACGCCGTGTGAAGGAGGTCAAGGTCAAGATGAAGCTGGCCGACCTGAACGTGGTCAACCTCGCGCGCAGCGTGCTGGGCAACGTGGCCGCTATTGGCGCGGGCACGGTGGTTGATGAGCCGTTTGTGGCGACGCCGGGCGGGCTGCTCGCGCTGGAGCACATCAACGCCACCGACGTGGTGGTGAAGAAGGGGCCTGATGCCCTCACCGCCACGCTGGTGGACATGGCCGGGAACTACGTGCCCCAGCCCGAGGGCGTGGTGCTGCAGGCCGAGCCCGCCGGCATCACGGGCGGCGACCTGCTGTGGGTGAGCTACAGCTACGGCGCGTACGCGGCCATTGAGGCACTGACGACCAAGGCGGTGGAGCTGCACCTGCTGTTTGGCGGCCTGAACGAGGCCGACAGCGGCAACCCCATGGTGGTGGACATCTTCCGCGCCAGCCAGGGCGTCACCAAGCAATTGGCGCTGGTGAACAAGGGCTTCAACACATTGGACGTTGAAGGCACGGTGCTGATGGACCCGACCAAGGTGGGCGCTGGCCTGAGCCGCTACTACCGCGCCCGCATGAGCTAAAGCCGCCCCACGGCACACGGGCCGCCCGCCGCTCTCCAGGGCGGCGCGCGGCCCGCTTCGTTCACAGCCCCATCCAGCACAGACCCCATGACCACTGACAACAAGATTGACTTCACCGTCCGCGTCAAGAACGAAGGGCTGGGCGAACTTGCGAGCGATCTGAACAAGGTTGAGGTGGGCGCCAAGGACCTGGGCGCGGCCGGTGCGGCTGCGGGCGCAGGGATAGAAAAACTGGGTGCGACTGCTGGCCGGGTGGGCAGTGACCTGGGCAAGTTGGCGGGCGGGGAAGGCAAGGCAGCCGCAGAAGCGGACGCGCTGGGCGCAAGCACTGGAGCAGCGGCCAAGGGCGTAGATATCGTTGGCGCTGCAGCCGACAAGGCGGGCAATGAGATGGGCGCTGCCGCCAAAAAGACGGATGGTTTCAAGGGCGCGCTCACGCAAGTTGCAGGTGCCGTAGCCGGGGCCTTCGCCGTCGGCAAGGTGGTCGACTACGCCAAGAGCGTTAATGAGGTCGCGGACCAGTACAAGAACCTTGAAGCCCGCACCCGCCTGGCCGTGGGTGCGCAGGGCGACCTGCAAGCGGCTGTGGCGGGGGTGGGCAAGGTTGCCCTCGATACGCACAGCAACCTGGATGCCACGGCCGAATTGTTTGGCCGCCTGGCTGCGAGCGGCAAGGAACTGAACATCACCAACGCGCAGGCGCTGGGGATCACCAAGACGATCAACCAGTCGATCCAGCTCAGCGGTGCAGGGGCGCAAGCCAGCGAAGCCGCTGTGCGCCAACTGGTGCAGGCGCTGCAGTCCGGCACCCTGCGCGGCGACGAGTTCAACTCGATCATGGAGCAGGCGCCCAGGTTGTCGAAAGCCTTGGCCGATGGCTTGAATGTGCCTGTCGGCGCTCTGCGCGGCTTGGCCGAACAGGGCGAACTGACAGCGGCCAAGGTGGTGCGTGCCCTCAAGGGCCAGGCTGACGCGATCAACAAGGAATTCGGCAGCCTGCCCCTGACCACCGGCCGCGCACTGGAGAACCTGAACACGCAGTGGACGCTGTTCATTGGCAGCCTGACCGGCGGCGCCCAGCAGAGTTCGGTGGTCGCGCAAGGCATCAACGCACTGGCAGAAAACCTCGATGCCATCGCTGGCGTCGCCACGCGTGCTGGCGTGACGCTGACGGCGGCCCTGGCAGTACAGGGCGCCCTGGCCCTGCGCACCTTTGCGGCCGAGATGCTGGCGACTGGCAAGGCGGCATCGCTGCTGTCGCTGGAGCTGTCGAAGGTCCCTAAGGTCATCAGCATTTCGTTGGCAGTAACCGGCTTTGAGGTTGGTTATCAGATCGGCACCATGCTGTACGAGAACACCGAGCTGGCGCGCAAGCTCGGTGTGCAGATGGTGGGCTTCTTTGAAAAACAGGTTGCCAGCCTGATTTTCCTGAAGGAAGCCGCTGCCGCTATTTTTACCAGCGACACCATTGATGCGGCGTTTGCGCGCTACCAGGTGCGAGCACAGCAGACAGCCAAAATTCTGAATGACATGTGGGGCGATGCAGAAAACGCCCCCACCAAGGTTGCAGGCGCCGCCAATGCCGGCGCCGACAGCCTGGGCAAGCTCGGCAGCGCAGGCAGTGCTGCGGGAAACGCTGTGGCTGCAGGTGCTTTGCAGGCGTCTGGGGGTGTAGGTGCCGTTACCAAGGCATCGGAAGACGCCCACAGTGCTTTGGCGACGCTGGCAAAGACCATCAATACGGCGGTGCCGGCTGCAGCGCTGGCGGACATCATTGCCAACCTGCAGGCGGCCAAGGCCCGTGGCGTGGATCTGGAGAAGATGCTGCGCGAGGAACTGCCGGGTGCCCTGGGAAAGCTCAGTGGCGCCGAGCTGACCAAGTTCCGCGTGGAGTTCATCCTGGCGATGAACGAGGCCAAGGTCTCAGGTAAGACGCTTGAGGCCGGCCTGGTGCTGATCGCCGAGCAGGCCGCCAAGAGCCTGGGCGTGGATACGGTGGGTGCCAGCAACAAGGTCGGCGCGGCATTCAAGGACGCCAACGACCAGCTCCTGCTCCTCATCGCAGCCTTGCCTGACCTGGAGAAGGCTGGCGTGGACACGGCGGCCGTGGTGGGCCAGGCGCTCTCGAACATGATCGACGGCGCGAAGAATCAGGCCGAGCTCGACGCAGTGACCGAGCGCATCAACCGCCTGCGCACGCAGCTTGGCGACAAGATCACGGACGGTTTGCTTGACCAGGCAAAAGAGAAGGCACTGGACCTGAAGGACGCCATGGACAAGGCGCTGCCCGGCATCAACAGTGCCAGGGAGGCCATGAGCGCGCTGGGGATCGATGCGCTGCAGGTGTCATCCAAGCTGACCGACGGATTCAAGAAGTCTGACGAGGCCGTAGGCGTATTGGTCAAGGAATTCGGCAACCTGAAGGCGCAGGGCGTGGACGCCACCGCAGCGCTCAGCCAAGGCCTGCAGAAGCTGATGTCCGAGGCCAAAAACCAAGCCGATATCGACGCGCTGACCAAGCGCATCGAGTCGCTGCGTAAATTGCTGGGCGACAAGATCACGGACGGTTTGCTTGACCAGGCGAAAGAAAAAGCCCTGGAGCTCAAGGACGCCACGGACAAGGCCACGGGCGGCATCAACAGTGTGCGCGAGGCAATGGGGTTGCTGGGAGTGACCAGCGATGAATCACTCAAGAAAACTGCTGCCAGCTTTAAGAGCGCCTACGACACCATGGCAGCGGACGGTACGCGCAGCGCGCGCGAGCTGGGTGAGGCGTTCAAAAAGGCGGCCGATGCAGCGATTGCTGCGAACAAGGGAGTGGCCCCGTCCTGGGTGGAAGCTCAGGCCGCCACTCGTGGCTATAAAGTGGAGGTCGACGCCGCCGGCAAAGCCTCGCTCAAAGCTGGCG
>JBQMQB010000003.1:0-7623 GCA_052172715.1 Giesbergeria sp.
AAGGGGGTTTCGCTTTTTGTGGGCCAGATTTGACAAATGGACATCCGTGGCTACCTCCGCTAAGGCCTCCGCTAGCAACGATTCGCATGCGACTAAGCCGATTTCAGCAGCGATCCAGGTCGTGCAGCCGACGCTCGCCACGACAGCCGAGCTCAGAATTGAGGACGACTGTCGTCAGAACTGGACTAGGTCTGCCGGATCGGGCCAGGCCGCCCGCGTTCCACCACAAAGTTTGCCAGGGTATGTGTGCTGCTATCGGCTCGCAGCGGATCGTCCAGCACCTTCAGGCGTGTGGTCCACAGCCTGGGCGTTATCTCGGCGATGCCGTAGCCACGTTCACCGCAGCGCGCCAGCAGCACATGCGGGTTGTGTCGCACGATGGCGTCGAGTTTTTGTTGCGTGGTCCCGGAGCGGGAGGTAATCGAGGTGCCGCAGAATTCGCTGGCAATGGCCGGCCCGGCCACATCCTGGGTATCCTTGGGGATGCGACAAACGTAGTTTTGGTGGATGTCGCCTCCCAGTACGACAGTGTTGCCTGGGGTGTAGCGGGCAACACTAGCGATCAACCGCGCGCGTGCAGCTGGGTAGCCGTCCCAGGTGTCGGTCGATTGCAGTCCTGAGGGGTAGTGGCGGGGGGCGAACAAGGTTTGCTGGGCAAGCACACTCCAGCGGGTGCCGCGCGCGCCGTCTTGCTTCAGGCCTGCGTCGATCCAGCGCTCCTGGGCTGTGCCGAGGAAACTACGCTCGGGGCGGGTAAGTTCTGCACAAATGTCGGGCTGCACGGCGCCAGCACCCGATGCACGGGGACGCCGACAGGCTTGCCGGTCGCGGTGTTGCCGACCGTCAAGCACGTGCAGTTGCGCAAGCTGTCCCCAAGCTAGGCGCCGGTACAAGTGCAAGGCGGAAAAGCCAGGCCCCGCTAGGCGCGCCGCCCCCAGCGGCATATGTTCGTAAAAAGCCTGAAATCCCGCGCTGCGCAGGGAGGCAAAGCCCGCAGCATCCCACCGGCCGGTATCGCCTGCCCAGTCGTTTTGCACTTCATGATCGTCCCATGTCACAACCCACGGGCAGGTTGCATGTGCTGCTTGCAACTGCCGGTCGCTTTTGTGCAGTGCGTAGCGGTCGCGAAAATCGGTAAGCGTTCGAGCATGGCGCAGCGCGTGTACGCGGGCTAGGCCCGAAGTGTCTGCAGGAGTGGCGTATTCGTAAATGTAGTCGCCCAGAAACAGCACGAGGTCGGGTGCGTCGCGGGCGACATGCTCCCAGGCAGCGTAGTAGCCATCTTCCCAGCGCTGGCAGGAGGCAAATACCAGGCGCAAGCGGGCAGGCAAGTCTTGCCGCGCCGGTGCTGTGCGGGCGCGGCCGACCGGGCTTGTGGCCGTGCCGTGGTGGAAGCGGTAGTGGTACCAGCGATTGGCGACGAGACCGGCTATTTCCACGTGCACGCTGTGCGCAAGTTCCGGCAAGGCAATAGTCGAACCGTGCTGCACGATGCGGCGAAAAGCGGTGTCCTCGGCCACTTCCCAGTGCACCGGGAGGGGTGTACTGATTCGCGGAGCATCTTGTGCCAGCAGCCGCGTCCAGATCACGAAGCCTTCGGGGTCTGGATCGCCGCTGGCCACGCCAAGGCCGAACGGATCGTGTCGCAGCTCTGGCGCGCCCCAGGCCGAGCGGGGCAGGGTTCCTGCTGCTGCGGTGTGCGCCGCCAGCGCCAGAAAACGCCGCCGGTCGAGTGCTGCCAGCACTGCGTTCTCAGGCCGCAACGACGCGGTTCTTGCCTTGGCGTTTGGCCAAATACATGGCCTGATCGGCCCGCTTGATCGCGTCCGAACTGTCTTCGCTGGCAGCCAGTTGTGCGACGCCCGCACTAAACGTGATGAGCAATTTCTCGTTGTCCTTGAGAAAGAAGTTTTTGGTCAACTCACGTTGTAGGCGCTGCATGGCTTCGACGCCAGAGGCGAGCACGGTGTCTGGAAGCACGAGCACGAATTCCTCGCCGCCATAGCGCGCCAGCATGTCTTGGGGTCGCATCACTGAGCGCACAACATTCGCAAGGTGGATCAGTGCCGCATCGCCGGTGGCATGGCCCAGGCGGTCGTTGATTTGCTTGAAATTGTCTATGTCGAGCAGTGCCACACACAATGGTGTCTCTGCGCGGCGGCCACGTGAAATCTCGCGCTCCAGTACTTCGTCGAGTCCTTTGCGGTTGAGTGAGCCAGTGAGAGGGTCGTGGCGCACCTGCTGGCTCATTTGGTCCAGCGTTTCCTGCAGGCGTTCCAGTTCGTCGTGCTTATCCTGGGCGCGCTGGCGCAATTCGGTTAGTTCGTCATGTGCTATCTGGCTGTCGAGCGCCATGGAGCGCGTGGCCCCCATGACCTGCTTGAGCACTGGGGCGATCTCTTCTAGGGTGCTGGCACGCGCAATTTGTTCGGCGCACCCTTCCATAGTGTCGCGGTACGTGCTGCTTGCCTTAGTCATGGTGCCAAGGCGTTCTATGAAGGTGCTTAGCATCTCCTTCATCTGCTCTTGGGCTTCCACCATGCGGCCCTTGGCCTCGGTCTGCTTGAAGATGACGTCCTTGAGGCGGCGCTGTACCTCGTCCAGGCGGCGCAGTGTCAGTGGCTGGGCGGTGGCTTGCACCAGCGCCTCGGTTTGGCCGGACAGCCAGCGGTCGTCCATGTTCAGCGCAGCCATGTTCTCGAACACCATGTTCAACAGCTCAAGCAGCAAACTGCGTACTGCAGCCTGATCTTCTGTGGCAAACGAGAGTCGGAAGCTGAAGTTAGCCAGCATCAATTGCAAGGTGCTGGCAGGAGGCGCGGGTGTACGCAGAAACTGAACCAACTGATCGCCGAGCAAATGCACCCGCACGTCGTCGGTGCTTAAGCCTGTGAGGGTATTCTCCACGAGGCGTGCCAGTTGCTCTGCCAGGTCGTCTGACAGCACGGCCACTGCTTTGACCTCTTGCTCAGGATCCGCCGTAGCGGCGCCGCCCAGTCCCAGCTTGGCATAGCCAACCATCACTGCCTGAAGTGCGCTCCAGTCGTGGCTGCTGACAGCCTTTTCAAACTGGTCGAGCAAGCGGCGCTGTACCGGTGTCTGGCCCGGGACCACCCGCAAAATCTGGCGCAGCGGGCCTTCGGGAAACGGCGCTGAGCTGCGTATCCCCGCAATTTCGTCGTAGATATTACGAAAATTTTCTGGCGTAGGTGCCATGCGCCGAACAGCGAGTTGTTTCAGCGTTTCACGCGCAAGGTCCGAAGGATTTCGTTCAGCCATGAACCACCACCACGAAGGGCCAGAGAAAAGAAGCGTAAGTGTGACATGCTCTGGGGCACTGCGCCCTATCTTCAGCAAGACAGTGTCAATTCACCAGTACCAATTTTCCTTTGACTGTTCGTGAGGCCATATGCGCGAATGCGGCTGGTAGCTCTGCCATTGGCATCGTGCGGTCAATGACGGGCTTGATGCGGCCCTGTCCGTACCACTGAGCCAACTCGCCCATCATTGCGGCGTTGGCCTTTGGTTCACGCTTGGCGAACTCGCCCCAGAACACCCCGACGAGCGAAGCACCCTTGAGCAACAGTAGGTTCAAAGGAAAGGTAGGGATTGAGCCTGCAGCAAATCCCACCACGAGGTAGCGACCGCGCCAAGCAATCGAACGGAATGCAGGCTCGGCCAAATCACCACCCACCGGGTCATATATCACGTCCGGGCCCTTGCCATCGGTCGCATTCTTGATGGCGTCGCGCAAGTCCTCAGTGCTGTAGTTGATGGTGGCGTCGGCACGGAGTGATCGACACAGTGCACATTTTTCATCGGTAGAGGCGGCAGCGATCACCCTGGCTCCCATTGCCTTGGCGATCTGAATGGTCGAAGTCCCGACTCCTCCGGCGGCACCCAGCACCAGCACCGTTTCGCCTGCTTGCAGCTTCGCGCGGTCCACCAGAGCGTGCCAGGAAGTGGCATAAATCATGATGAACGCAGCTGCATCCACATAGGGAAAGGCGTCGGGCAGCGGAATGCACAGAGCTGCTGGGGCTAGGGTGTGGGTGCCGAAACCGCCAGTGCCAGACAGGCATGCAACGCGTTGCCCTGGTTTGAGGTGAGCCACGTCAGGGCCCACGGCCTGCACTACCCCCGCATATTCGGAGCCCGGTACAAACGGCAAGGCAGGTTTTATCTGGTACTTGTTCTGCACGATTAGCAGGTCTGGGAAGTTCAGGCTCGCCGCTTTGATCTCGATGAGCACCTGACCAGGCCCGGGAACTGGTGTTGGCAACTCTGTCCATGTGAGGGCTTCGACGCCGGTTGGTTCTGTGCAAAGCCAAGCGTGCATTACAGTTCTCCTGATCTGTGAATCATCATGATAGAACCGGGCTTGCGGGTGTAAATGTCCCGATAGCGACGACACTTCGCGAAAGCCATGGCTAAGCGGGCGCAGCCTACAATCCGCAGCCGATGCCAAGCACCATGAAGATACTGATTTCCAACGACGACGGCTTTCAGGCGCCCGGCATAGTGGCGCTGCACGCGGCGCTCTCACGTGTAGGGCAAGTCGAAGTGGTAGCCCCAGAACACAACAACAGCGCCAAGTCGAACGCCCTGACTCTGCACGCGCCGCTCTATGTACAGACTGCCCCCAACGGGTTTCGCTACATCAATGGAACGCCTGCAGATTGCATGCACATCGCCCTGACGGGCCTGCTGGATTACAGACCAGATCTTATCGTTTCAGGCATCAACAACGGTGCAAATATGGGCGACGACACCATCTATTCCGGTACGGTAGGTGCGGCCATGGAAGGTTATTTGTTTGGCATTCCTGCGATTGCTTTTTCTCAGGTCGACAAGGGCTGGGGTGAGCTCGAAGCTGCCGCCAGCAAGGCGGCAGAAATGGTGGAGCAAATGTGCGCTGCAAGCCTGATTGGTACGGCACCCTGGCTGCTCAACGTGAACATTCCAAATCTTCCGCTGAGTGCCATGCGCTCAATGAAGATCTGTCGGCTCGGTCGACGCCACGCGGCCGAGCGTGTGATTGTTCAGAAGAGCCCGCGCGGCGAGACCATGTATTGGATTGGCGGAGCCGGAGCTGCCAAGGACGATGCGGAGGGTACCGATTTTCATGCGACCGCGCACGGCCATGTGGCGCTCACACCGCTCAAGGTGGATTTGACAGATCACGACAATCTGAAGTATTGGGCACAAACTGCCGGTCGCTGGAGCGCTGCGACACAAAATTCGGATACTGGAGACGCGGCGTGACACAGCAACGACCCAGGTTTCCTGCTCGCATTGCGTCGGCTCCGGCAAGTCTGTCCACTGCGGTGCGTGTTGCCCGCCCGGTAACGAAGGTGCCTAGCGAGGGGCCCACTGGCATTGGCCTTGATTCGCTCGCAGTGCGTGAGCGCATGGTGCAGCGACTTGCCGAAAGGGTGGCTTCGGCCGACGTGCTTGCGGCCATGCGTGCCGTGGAGCGGCATCGTTTTGTGGATTCCGCCCTGGCCAACCAGGCCTACGAGGACACCAGCTTGCCCATTGGGTTGGGACAAACCATCTCTAAGCCCAGTGTGGTTGCCCGAATGATCGAGTTGTTGCTCGCAGCACCGGGCGCCCGCACCACGGGGCTTGGGCGAGTTTTAGAAATCGGCACCGGTTGTGGCTACCAGGCAGCTGTATTGAGCAAGGTGGCACGGGAGGTCTATAGCATCGAGCGCTTGCGCGGCCTGCACGAGCGAGCCCGTAACAACTTACGCCCCATGCGCCTTGCCAATGTGCATTTGCTATTGGGCGACGGTATGCTGGGTTTTCCGAGTGGCGCACCGTATGCCGGAATCCTTGCTGCGGCGGGTGGTATGGCAATACCGCCCGCTTGGTTCGACCAATTGGCTGTCGGCGGCCGTCTGGTCGCACCTGTTGCCGATGCTTCTGGCACGCAGTCACTGCTGGTGGTTGACCGGTCGGCGCAGGGGTTTGTGCAAACTGTGCTTGAGGCTGTGCATTTCGTGCCCCTAAAATCGGGGCTTGGCTGAAGGGAATTTATCTATGCTGATTTCGCGTGTTCGTGTTTTGGGGTTTTCCCTGCTGCTTGCTGGACTGGTGCTCAGCGGTTGTGGTACGCGGATGACGCGTGCTCCGGTCGAAGACAGAGGTACTGCCGCAGGTTCAGCGCCCACTGCTGCGGTAGTGGTGTCGTCGCCGGTGCAGCATGATGCACCTGGACAGGGTGGCACGTACACCGTTAAGCCTGGAGACACACTCATCCGCATTGGCCTTGACACAGGCCAGAGCTGGAAAGACATTGCCCGCTGGAACCAGATTGACAATACCAATTTGATAGAAGTTGGGCAGGTTCTTAAGGTAGCACCACCTGCTCCCGCAACTACGGCGCAAGCTAGTCCGGGCGTAGTGACGCGTCCAGTTGCTCCCGCTACTGTCGCGCCGGTAGTCGTTGGAGCATCGGCTGTCGCACCCGCTCAGGCTCACGTAACGGAGCCATCCACACCAGCAGTCGCAGGTGCAGCCACCGCTGAGGACGGGGCCAGTTTTATCTGGCCCTCTTCAGGCAGCCTGATCGCGGGTTTCGACGAGGCTCGCAATAAGGGGCTGGATATTGGCGGGAAAAGTGGCGACCCGGTGGTTGCTGCTGCCGATGGCCGGGTGGTGTATGCCGGAGCAGGTTTACGTGGTTATGGAAACCTGATCATTCTTAAGCACAACAATACTTTTCTGACTGCCTATGCACACAACCATGCCCTACTGGTAAAAGAAGACCAGACGGTCCGTCGAGGCCAGAAAATTGCTGAAATGGGCAACACGGATTCTGATCGTGTCAAGCTTCATTTTGAAATTCGTCGCCAAGGCAAGCCTGTCGATCCGGCGCGCTACCTGCCGAGTCGCTGAGCGAATGGCCGCGTCTGCACAGGAGAGCGTACTGGCGTTGGACGCGCAGGAGGAAGATTTTGGCGATGCCCAGGAAGTCCAGGCGTCTCCTGAGCTTCGCGCCCTGACGGTTGGCCTTTCCGAGCACGGCGCGCGGTTGGACAAGGCTTTGGTCCAACTGGTGCCGGAGTTCTCGCGCTCTTATCTGCAGCAGTTGTTGGCCGCCGGGGCGTTGCGCCTGAACAGGCAGCCTACGTCAAAATCTTCCGCGCGTGTAAAGGCAGGAGACAGCATAGAGCTGGAGATGCGGCCTACGCAGGAGAGCCAGGCGTTCCGCCCGGAGCACATCGCCCTTGATGTGGTGTACGAAGATGCACAATTACTCGTTGTGAACAAGCCTGCAGGGCTTGTGGTGCACCCGGCGCCAGGCAATTGGAGTGGAACCCTTCTGAACGCTTTGCTGGGGCGCGATGTCGGCGCTATGCAAGTGCCCCGCGCAGGTATCGTCCATCGCCTCGACAAAGACACCAGTGGGTTGATGGTGGTGGCGCGGACGCGTGCAACCATGGATGCGTTGGTGCGTATGATCAGCGAACGGCAGGTGCATCGGCAGTATCTTGCTATGGCGCGCGGACAGTGGCTGGGTTCGACCGAAAGGCAAGTGGACGCAGCGATCGGACGAGACCCCAGAAATCGCCTGCGCATGGCCGCGGTGGATTTGACGAGGCAGGCAGGCAAGTC
>JBQMQB010000003.1:7723-13564 GCA_052172715.1 Giesbergeria sp.
GACATGCTGAACGCCATGAAGCTGGCAGGCGTGAATGTGACTTCAAGTCTTGGCTGAATGAAGCCGTGAGCTACAATGAGATTCACTGAGGCCTGCTGCATGCAATTGGCTTTCCAGTGTCTATTTTCGGATTGGCGCAGAGTCCTTTGTTCAGGCAAATGCTACCAATTTTCCCCTGATACTTTTTCTTTTTTTGCTACCAGTGCCAACTGGCGGGTAGCGGTTCCCGGAAACGCCGACGACCATGAATACGGTGGACGCCAAACGGGTCCTTGAAACCGCCTTGATCTGCTCTCAGCAGCCGCTTTGCGTACGCGAACTGCGCGTGCTGTTTGACGATGCACTCGGGGCCGATACCATCAAACAGTTGCTTGAAGATTTGCAGTTGGATTGGGCGCAGCGAGGGGTTGAATTGGCCCAGGTCGCTTCAGGATGGCGCTTTCAGTCGCGACCTGCTATGCGCGATTTTTTGGACCGCCTGCACCCGGAGAAGCCGCCTCGTTATTCCCGCGCCACGCTTGAGACCTTGGCTATCATTGCCTACCGACAGCCGGTAACACGAGGTGATATCGAGGAAGTGCGTGGCGTCACTGTCAATAGCCTCATCATCAAACAGCTGGAAGATCGAGGATGGGTTGAAGTGATCGGACATCGAGAAACTGTGGGAAGACCTGCGCTGCTTGCAACCACGAGGCAGTTTCTGGACGACCTTGGACTGCAGACGCTAAGCCAGCTACCCGAGCTGGGTTTTCCAGATGAATCGAGTCTCACAAAGGCCTCTAACCACGAGCAGAGCGACGTATTTGCTCAGCAGCCGGATATCTCGCAAGCCGGAATCGCAGATTCCTAGGCGCATTGCGCCGCAACAGGGAACACCATGAAAGCTCCTAAATATTCCAATTCTCGGCCCGTGGCTGATGTCTCTGCTGGTGCTGGCATACCCGCAGCGTCTGAGCTTGCAGTGACCGGCCAGGACCCAGCAAATCCTAGACGCACCAAAAACGAGGGTGACCGCCAAGCAGACGCGGATGGCTATGCTTTCTCCGATGTGGTTTCTGGAAAATTCGATGCCGACGTGACGCAAGTACCGGACAGTACGCCCAAACGTGTATTGCTGCCGCAGACGGAAACCCCGAAGCTGCACAAAGTTCTGGCGCAGGCTGGACTGGGTTCTCGTCTTGAAATGGAGCAGTTGATTCTGGAGGGCCGCATCTCGGTCAACAGCGAACCTGCACATATCGGCCAACGGATCCAGTATGGGGACCAGATCAAAGTCAACGGAAAGCCTGTTCATTACCGTATCGATCCGCCGCCTGCACGGGTGATTGCATACCACAAACCTGTCGGTGAGGTGGTGACTCAGGACGACCCGCAAAACCGGCCCACCGTTTTCCGGAAGTTGCCCCGTTTGCGCCAAGGCAAGTGGCAATCTGTGGGAAGACTTGACCTGAATACTGAGGGATTGCTCTTGTTCACGAGCTCCGGTGAGCTCGCCAACAAGCTTATGCACCCCAGATTCGGACTTGAGCGCGAGTATGCGGTTCGTGTCCTGGGTGCACTGAGCGCGCAAGAGAGGGAGCGTTTGCTCGCCGGCGTGCAGTTGGACGATGGTATGGCCGCCTTCGGCTCCATTGAAGACGGTGGTGGCGAAGGATCTAATTGCTGGTACCGCGTTACGATTTCTGAAGGCCGCAATCGGGAGGTCCGGCGCATGTTTGAAAGCGTTGGTCATGCCGTCAGCAGGTTGATCCGCATACGCTATGGCGCCATGCTGCTTCCCAGGGGGTTGCGTCGAGGCGAATTCCTAGAGTTGGGCGAAGTAGACATCCGAGCGTTGATGAAAGCGGCAGGCGGTTCTGAATCGCCGCAGCCTATGGAGGCCAATCGACGTGGTGCAAGTGCGCGGGATGCAGGCGGGCGCAAGTCCGTCGGCGCTACTGGAAGAAGACCGTCAGCACCCACGCCGAATCCCAACAAGCGTCTTGCGCCATCCCCTCAAGGCCAGCCCGATCCACTGAAGACGTCGGTGGGCTACATTGGCGCGGACAGTCTGAACCGGCAAAGGCAGGAACAACGCCGCGCGGGCCGTTCTGGACCGACGGTGCAGCGCGGTCGCCAAAGTCGATGAGCCTGAACACCGTGACTGCCTTCAGTCACGGTGTTGGCTACGCCAGCTAGAATCGAAAGCTTTGTCGCACTTGCGAAAAAGCCCTCTCACCTTATCAGGAACTCGAAAATGTCCGTTGAACGCACCCTCTCCATCATCAAACCCGACGCGGTCGCCAAGAACGTCATTGGCCAGATCTATGCGCGATTCGAGGCTGCTGGCCTGCGCATCGTGGCCTCACGCATGGCACATCTGTCGCGCCTTGAAGCCGAGCAGTTTTACGCAGTGCACAAAGCACGACCGTTTTTCAAGGATTTGGTGGACTTCATGATTTCTGGTCCAGTCATGATCCAGGCCCTTGAAGGCGAAAATGCGATTGCCAAGAACCGTGAACTGATGGGCGCCACAGACCCCAAAAAGGCGGACGCAGGAACGATTCGTGCCGATTTTGCCGACAGTATCGATGCCAATGCAGTGCATGGTTCGGACGCAACAGAAACCGCCCAAGCAGAAGTTGCTTTCTTTTTCCCCGGAATGAGCGTCTATTCGCGCTGAGATTGCTATGTACCAGGTTTGAAGTGAGTTTTTGCTGCAATCCTGGTGCAATTCCGAATGAAAACGAATCTGCTTGAATACGATTTGACGGGGCTGGCGGAATACTGCGAAAACCTCGGGGAAAAGCGTTTTCGGGCTCCGCAGTTATTTCGTTGGATTCATCAACAGGGAGTTTCCGACTTCGGTGAGATGACCGACATTGCCAAGAGTTTTCGGGAAAAACTTTCGCGAAATGCGTGTGTGGAAGCGCCGGTGGTCATCAGCGAAAACCGCTCTGGTGATGGCACCGTCAAATGGCTTTTCGATGTAGGAGGCGGTAATGCCATTGAGGCCGTGTTTATTCCTGAAGAAGGCCGGGGAACATTGTGTATATCGTCTCAAGCCGGCTGCGCTGTGGGATGCAGGTTCTGCTCCACGGGTCACCAAGGTTTTAGCCGCAATCTGACTACGGCCGAAATTATTGCGCAGCTTTGGTTTGCCGAGCACAGCTTGCGCCGTGCCCTCGGCACATCGAACCGCGTGATATCCAATGTGGTTATGATGGGAATGGGGGAGCCTTTGCAGAACTATTCTGCGCTGCTGGTTGCCTTGCGCACCATGCTTGACGACCATGCTTATGGGCTTTCACGGCGTCGGGTCACGGTGTCGACTTCCGGTGTAGTGCCGATGATCGATCGACTTGCAATCGACTGTCCAGTAGCCCTCGCTGTGTCGCTGCATGCCCCGGAGGATGCGCTACGTGACCAACTGGTTCCCTTGAACCGAAAATACCCTTTGCAAGAATTGCTGGATACCTGTGTCAGGTATCTTGCGCATGCACCACGCGATTTTCTCACCTTTGAATACTGCATGCTTGACGGAGTGAACGATCGTCCTGAGCATGCACGACAATTGATCGAACTGGTTCGCAATGCACTGCCTGGCAAATCGTGGTGCAAGTTTAATCTCATCCCATTTAATCCGTTTCCCGCATCGGGACTGCTCCGTTCGGGATCGGGTGCAATCGCTCAATTTTCCGAAATATTGAACGAAGCGGGTATTGTGACGACGGTACGGAAAACTCGCGGTGACGACATTGACGCAGCCTGTGGGCAGCTTGCAGGTGAGGTAAAAGACCGCACCCGTGCAGTCCAACGCATGGCGTCTCGTCGAACTATCCCCATCCGCGCCGCGGAGATTTTGGTACACAAGGAGGCCGACATTGGCTGAATCTGCAACGCGTTTTGGCTTCTGGGTCAATGCCGGGTTCTGGGCATGCGTGCTGGTCGCGACTGCCGGAGGTATTTCTGGGTGCGCCGACATGAGTACGACCGGTGTTACCGCCCAGGGAAATCAGCACCTGACACCATCAGACGAACCCGAGGTAAGGCGGCGCGCGCGTATTAGGCTGGAGCTGGCCGTGAACTATTTAGGCCTAGGGCGAGTCGATGTGGCACTTGACGAAGTGAAGCAGTCATTGGTGGCAGACCCCTCCTATGCGGATGCTTACAACGTTCTCGGCCTAATTTATATGCAGCTCAAAGACCTGACACAGGCGGATCAGAGTTTCCAGAGAGCTTTGGCGCTGCGACCTGGTGATCCAGATGTGCTCCATAACCGAGCATGGCTTGTCTGTCAGTTGGGCAGGTATGCAGAAGCAGAGGCAATGTTTACGACTGTGTTGGCGAATCCTGGATACACTGCACGGAGCAAAACCTTGATGGCGCAGGGGTTGTGTCAGGCGCGTGTTGGAAAAATGGAGATGGCTGAAAAGAACTTGTTGGCAGCGTATGAAATTGACGCCGGTAATCCAGTTATTGGCTACAACATTGGTGTGGTTCAGTTTCAACGAGGTGAGTACAAGCGAGCGCAGTTTTATATACGGCGCTTGAATAACAGCGAATTGGCCAATGCCGAATCGCTTTGGCTGGGCATAAAAATAGAGCGGGCACTTAACGATCCAGTGTCTACACGTCAAATCGCTGATCAATTGCGTCGACGGTTTCCTGATTCTCGTGAATTTTCCGCGTTTCAGCGGGGCGCTTTTGATGAGTAGTGACGATTTTAATGCACCAACTTCAGAGTCGATCGGAGTTACTCCCGCGCGCTCTGCAGGTGCGCTTTTGCGCGAGGCACGATTGAGTGCTGGTGTGCATATTGAATCGATCGCTTTTGCGCTGAAGGTGCCGGTCAGTAAAATAGAGGCACTCGAAGAAGGTGATTTCACAGTTTTGCCGGATGCCGTGTTTGCACGTGCTTTGGCGGGTAGCGTGTGCCGGACGCTCAAGATTGATGCTGCTCCGATTCTCGCGCTACTACCTCAGAGTGAGATGCACCGTTTGACGTCGCATAATTCTGGCGTAAATGCTGTATTTCGAGATGGCTCCGAGCGTTCGCTTGTTCAGACAGCGTTCGCTCGAATGTCCTGGCCCCTTGCGTTGGCCGTGTTTGTCTTATTGGTTGGAGCTGGTTTGCTCGCGTGGGCCCCGAGCTCGTGGCTTGAAGTGGATTTTTCGGAGTCTACTAGTCCAGGGCCTGCTACCGTGGCAACTACATCTTCAGCGTCTGGAGATACAGGTGTTTCTGCCAGCATCGAAATGGAAAAATCTACAGCCGCACCCGTACTTCCCGCACAAATTGCCTCTTCTCAAACTACTTCGGTAATACCGGAGCCAACTCCTGAATCAGGCACGCTTCCAGTGAAGAACGTACCACGCGTGGTGTTCAATGCGAAAGGCGAAACTTGGATTCAAGTGAAAGATGCACAAGGTGCCGTGGTTCTCGAGCGAATTTTGCGCGACCGCGATACTGCTTCTGTTACACAGCCGGGGAAATTGTCTGTGGTGGTGGGACGGGCCGACGTCACAGAGGTTCGTGTCGCCGGGAAAAATTTTGATATTGTCGCTTCGGCACGTGAAAATGTTGCCAGATTCGAGGTTAACCCGTGAGTTCTTCATCATCATTGCGTGATTCTAATTATTCTCTTGTGCCGCGACGCAGACAAACTCGTCAGGCTCGCGTTGAATGCAATGGAAGCATTGTTACGGTAGGCGGTGGTGCACCGGTACGAATCCAATCGATGACCAACACCGATACGGTGGATGCAGTGGGTACTGCTATCCAGGTCAAGGAATTGGCTCTTGCCGGTTCCGAGCTTGTGCGCATTACGGTGAATACCGCTGAGGCGGCTGCCGCTGTGC
>JBQMQB010000003.1:13664-16378 GCA_052172715.1 Giesbergeria sp.
GGTTCCGAGCTTGTGCGCATTACGGTGAATACCGCTGAGGCGGCTGCCGCTGTGCCGTATGTGCGTGAGCAGCTCGATCGCATGGGGATCAATGTGCCACTGATTGGTGATTTTCACTTCAACGGCCACACCTTGTTGACTGATTATCCCGCATGCGCGCAAGCACTATCAAAATACCGTATCAACCCGGGAAATGTCGGAAAAGGGGAGAAGCGTGATCGTCAATTCGCCTTGATGATTGAGGCCGCCATCCGTTGGAACAAGGCGGTGCGTATCGGTGTGAACTGGGGCAGCCTCGATCAGGAGCTGCTGGCTGCGCTTATGGATGAAAACAATCGGCGTAAGGTTCCGTTGGATGCCAGACAAGTGATGCATGAGGCCTTGATTGCATCGGCGCTCCAATCTGCTCAACGCGCAGAGGAAATTGGTTTGTCTGGGGATCAGATTATTCTTTCTTGCAAAGTCAGCGGAGTGCAGGATCTGGTGACTGTTTATCGAGAACTTGCAGCACGTTGCAATTACGCCTTGCATCTCGGTTTGACTGAAGCTGGCATGGGCACTAAGGGCACAGTGGCATCAACTGCGGCTCTGTCCATTTTGCTTCAGGAAGGTATTGGCGATACGATTCGCGTTTCTCTGACGCCGCAGCCAAAGGAAAGCCGCACCCAGGAGGTGATCGTAGCAGCTGAAATCCTGCAAGCGCTGGAGTTGCGGCGCTTTGTTCCCAGTGTGGCTGCCTGTCCAGGTTGTGGGCGAACCACCAGCACTACGTTTCAGGAACTTGCGATGCATATCGATGATTTTCTGAAGAAACGTATGCCCGAATGGAAAGAGATTTACCCGGGCGTGGAGAATCTGAAGGTGGCTGTCATGGGTTGCATAGTGAATGGGCCAGGGGAAAGTAAGCATGCCGATATTGGAATAAGTCTGCCTGGAACTGGAGAGGCTCCTGCAGCGCCTGTCTATATCGATGGGCATAAGTCGGCCACTCTGCGTGGAGAGGATATTGTGTTGCAGTTCCAGGGAATGGTTGAGAAATATATAGATGATAGATATGGAAATAGCAATCAATCTGTATGATTGCATTATTTGATTTTTGTGTGGATGTTGGTATTATTTTGAATTCATGTCGCAAATAAAAAAAGAAAAAATATCTTCTGTAAAGGGGATGAATGACATTCTTCCGCCAAATTCTGGTGGATGGGAGTGGCTGGAAGAGCGCGTTCGCGAATTGATGTTGCGGTATGCATATCGAAACATCAGAACTCCAATCGTGGAGCACACCGCCTTGTTTGTTCGCGGTCTTGGCGAGGTGACGGATATCGTTGAGAAGGAAATGTATTCCTTCGAAGATCGATTGAATGGCGAATTGCTCACATTGCGACCAGAAAACACCGCTGGCGTAGTGCGAGCAGTCATGGAGCACTCCATGCTCTATGATGGCGGCAAGCGGTTGTACTACATGGGCCCCATGTTCAGACACGAAAGACCGCAGCGGGGTCGTTATAGGCAATTTCACCAAATAGGTGCAGAGGCCCTAGGGTTCTCTGGTGCGGAAATTGACGCAGAGCTGATCCTTCTTGCCAATTCGCTTTGGAAAGAGCTTGGGTTGGATAATATCCGCCTTGAGCTGAACACGCTTGGACAACCTGCAGAGCGCAGAGCCCATCGCGCTGCTCTTGTCGCCTATTTCTCTCAGCATCTCGATGCATTGGATGAGGACTCGCGCAAACGCGTGCACAGCAACCCTCTGCGAATTCTTGACAGCAAAAACGCGGCTTTGCAGCCAATCATAGACGCCGCGCCGCGTTTGCGAGATTACGTGGATGCAGAATCCATTGCGCATTTTGATTTAGTGACAAAAATTCTTGATGCAAATGGAGTTGAATGGAAATTCAATCACCGTTTGGTACGTGGTCTGGATTATTACAACCGTACTGTCTTCGAATTTGTGACAGACGAACTTGGCGCACAGGGAACCATTTGTGGTGGCGGTCGGTACGACTACCTCATTGAAGAGATCGGCGGAAAGCCGGCACCTGCGGTGGGATGGGCAATGGGTGTGGAGCGGGTCTTTGAACTTCTCAATCAGCAATCGCGAGGCCTGGCTCCGCGCCAGCCCCATGTGTACGCAGTGCTTCCTGATGCGCAGTTGATCGCGTCGGCTTCTGTGGTGCTTGAAACCTTGCGCAGCCATGGCGTGCAAGTGCAGATGCACAGTCCTTCAGGAGCTGGGGAGGGCATGGGTAGCATGAAGTCACAGCTGCGCAGAGCCGACGCCAGCGGAGCACACAGTGCAATCATTTTTGGGGCCGACGAATTCGTACGAGGCACCTGTCTGGTCAAATCGCTGCGTGATGGCGTTGGTGCACAACGCGAAGAGCGCTTGGCTGATGTCTCTTTCTGGGCGGATCGCCTGCTTCCAATTGCAACCTCCTGAACAACCAGTCCATGGCAAATCATCTCGATCTTGAAGAACAAGAACAACTCGACCAACTCAAGCATTTTTGGGCGACCTGGGGCACGCTGATCAGTAGCCTGCTTACCGTCACTCTGGTTGCTTTTGCGGCTTGGAATGGCTATCAGTATTGGCAGGCTCGGCAAGCAAGTCAGGCGGGTGCCTTGTTCGATGCTGTGGAAGACGCTGTCACGCGCAAAGATCTGGCACGGGTAGAGCAGGCATTCGCCGATATGCGCGCAAAGCATGGTGGCAC
>JBQMQB010000003.1:16478-28947 GCA_052172715.1 Giesbergeria sp.
GAAATCAAGCTCAATGCAATGGGTGTGCAACCCGATGCATCGTCTGCTCTTGTTGCCAAGGGCGCAGCGAAATGACTTTCATGACCATTCGGTTTCGACGGGCATCACGGTGTCTGACCGCCTCAATGTGTGTGGCGTTACTGTCTGCCTGCTCTCTGTGGAAGGGCGGGGCGGAACGTCCGAAGCCGACAGAGCTTGGTGCAAATATTCCCGTTCTTGGTATTCACCAGGCCTGGGTGGCGCGTATTGGTAGCACTGCAGGTCTTCCTCTGCAGGTGCATGTGGGAGGGGGCGCGGTTACGCTTGCCTCCGCCGATGGCACTGTGGCTAGCATCAACATCCAGACCGGAAACGACCTTTGGCGGACAAAATTGAACGATGGCGTCGCCGCCGGTGTGGGAAGTGATGGCCGTTGGACCGCCGTGGTGTCTCGCGAAAGCGATCTCACGATGTTGCAGGGTGGGCAGGTGGTATGGCACCGGAGGCTTACTGCACAAGTGTTTGCGGCGCCGTTGGTGGCTGGCGAGCGGGTTTTTGTAATGGCGGCCGATCGATCCATTTCCGCTTTTGATGCTGAAACCGGGGCGCCACTTTGGGTCGTGCCGGGCACTGGCGCCCCTTTGGTGTTGCGACAGGCCGGCGTGTTGTTGGCGGTGGGCGACACGCTGGTGGCGGGTGTCTCTGGACGACTTGTGGGCATCAATCCAGATACGGGGAGCGTACGCTGGGACGCCCCCCTCGCCAATTCGCGTGGCACGAATGATGTTGAGCGTCTGGTGGAACTCGTGGCCCCGGTCACTCGGGTGCGGTCCAGCCTGTGCGCACGAGCGTTTCAATCGAGTGTGGCCTGCGTCGATTTGGAGCGTGGCCAGGTTGATTGGGTGCAAAAATCAAATGGCAGCAGTGGCGTTTCTGGAGACGGTGTCACCGTACTCGGCACCGAAGCCAACGGTGATCTGATTGCATGGAACCGACAAGACGGTAAGCGTCTTTGGGCCAGTGAACGGCTGCGTTACAGACAGCTTTCTGCGCCGCTGCTTCTCGGCAGGTCGGTGGTGGTCGGTGATGGTTCGGGAACTTTGCATTTCCTTTCGCGGGACGATGCAAGCCCACTGAATCGGGTGGCGACCGATGGTTCGTCCATCGAAATCGCCCCAGTCCTCGCAGACGGAACCTTGGTCGTGGTGACCCGGGCCGGTGGCGTATTTGGCTTTCGGCCAGACTGAGGTCGGTTGATATGACCATGACACCAGTTATTGCGCTCGTCGGCAGACCCAATGTGGGCAAGTCGACGTTATTTAATCGGTTGACAAAGTCGCGCGATGCGCTTGTTGCCGACTTCGCCGGGCTCACGCGCGACCGCCATTACGGACACGGCAAACAAGGCTCACGTGAGTACATCGTGATCGATACTGGTGGGTTCGAGCCAGAAGCGTCGATTGGTATTTACAGCGAAATGGCCAAACAAACCCGCCAGGCGGTGGCCGAAGCCGATGTGGTGGTGTTTGTGGTAGATGCGCGAGCCGGCGTGTCTGCACAAGACCATGACATCGCCAACTATCTGCGCCGATTGGGCAAACACAGTGTGCTGGTAGCCAACAAAGCCGAAGGCATGGTAGACGGAGTGCGACTGTCCGAGTTTTACGAGTTGGGGTTGGGAGACGTCCACCCGGTTTCGGCGGCCCACGGTCAAGGCATACGCAGTTTGGTCGACCTGGCACTTGAGCCATTGCCTGCACCCGAAGAAATCGATCTTCCTGAGGGAGACAAGCCCGCCATCCGACTCGCGGTTGTGGGGCGGCCCAATGTGGGCAAATCAACGCTCATCAACACCTGGCTTGGTGAAGAACGGTTGGTCGCTTTCGATTTGCCTGGCACCACGCGTGACGCTATCACCGTTCCGTTCGAGCGCAATGGCCAGCGGTTTGATCTGATCGATACGGCTGGACTTCGCAAGAAGGGCAAAGTATTCGAAGCAATCGAAAAATTTTCGGTGGTCAAGACTCTGCAAGCCATTGATTCCGCCAATGTTGTGTTGCTGTTGCTCGATGCGACCCAGGGAGTGACGGATCAGGACGCGCATATCGCCGGTTACATCCTGGAGCGCGGCCGTGGGGTCGTGATTGCAGTCAATAAATGGGATGCAGTGGACGACTACCAGCGCCAGTTGCTTGAGCGGTCTATAGAAAGCCGCCTGGCTTTCTTGAAATTTGCGTCCTTGCATTTTATTTCAGCCCAAAAACGCCAAGGCCTGGGGCCTCTTTGGTCTGCTCTGACGCAAGCCCACAAATCTGCCACTTGCAAGATGACGACGCCAGTGCTCACCCGCGTGTTGCTTGAATCAGTGCAGTTTCAGAGCCCCAAGCGTGCTGGCATGTTCCGTCCGAAGTTGCGCTATGCCCACCAGGGGGGTATGAATCCTCCGGTCATCGTGATCCATGGCAATTCCCTGGAGCACGTCACCGATGCCTATAAGAGGTTCTTGGAGGCACGTTTTCGCAAAGAATACGATCTGGTGGGTACGCCGCTGCGCATCGAGATGAAAACCTCACACAATCCTTACGCGGACAAAAACGAAGGCTAGATCCGTAGACCGAGGTTGGCCTCCTTTGGAGGCTGGGGCTTGCTCCGGATCCGCATGGTATTGGCCCAACCCTACATGCAGGTCTGAAAACTGCACACGTCACCTGCCTTGCCACTTTGCTGTGGTAAGGTGCTTGTTTACAACAACAAACCTGAACACGGAGAATATCGTGAGCAACAAAGGCCAACTTCTGCAGGACCCCTTTCTCAACGCTTTGCGCCGCGAGCATGTGCCGGTGTCCATCTATCTTGTCAACGGAATCAAGTTACAAGGCCAAATCGAATCATTTGATCAATACGTGGTGTTGCTTCGCAATACCGTGACACAAATGGTCTACAAGCACGCGATCTCGACCATCGTTCCCGGCAGGCCCGTGACCTTTACTACTGCAGAGTCAGCGGATGGTGAAAGCCAGCCAGGCGACCTGCGATGAGCTTTGGTTGTGTCCTAGTGCGCCTGCGGGTGCCATTGGCAAGCGCACAACATTGAGTTTGGCCTCAGCTTTGCCGTCTTCTGCTGCACCGGTGCTTCTGGTCGGGGTGGATCTTGGTCGCCCCGATTTCGACGTTGAACTTGCTGAGTTGGGTCTGCTTGCGCAAGCCGCTGGTTTTGATCCGGTCGCACGCGTCACCTGCAAAAGAAGTGCCCCCGATGCAGCGCTCTTTGTCGGTTCTGGTAAAGCGGAGGAGTTGCGGCTCATGGCGCAGATGCATGGCGCGCAAGAGGTGCTGTTCGATCAGTCGCTCAGCCCGGCGCAGCAGCGCAATCTTGAGCGCGTGCTTGATCTGCCTGTCAATGACAGAACGCTGCTCATCTTGGGAATTTTTGCCCAGCGTGCGCGCAGCCATGAAGGCAAGCTTCAGGTTGAGTTAGCGCGGCTTCAATATCTGAGCACTCGGCTTGTCCGTCGGTGGTCGCATTTGGAGCGTCAAACCGGTGGTGCAGGCGTACGTGGCGGCCCGGGCGAAAAGCAGATTGAACTTGACAAACGCATGATTGGGGACGCTATCAAGCGGACCAAGGAGCGCCTCGTTAAAGTCAAGCGACATCGCAACACACAGCGGCGTCACCGCTCGCGCGCGAATGTCTTCAGCATTTCACTTGTTGGCTACACCAATGCAGGGAAATCGACACTGTTCAATACCTTGGTGAAGGCCCGGGTCTATGCGGCTGACCAGTTGTTTGCCACGCTCGATACCACCACGCGGCAGCTCTATCTCGCGGACATTGGAATGTCGGTCTCCTTGTCTGATACGGTAGGCTTCATTCGTGATCTGCCGCATGGGTTGGTCGAGGCGTTTGAAGCGACATTGCAAGAGGCAGTTGAAGCTGATTTGTTGCTGCACGTCGTGGATGCCTCACACGCTGGCTTTCCTGAGCAAATTGCGCAAGTTCAGAAAGTACTTCTGGAGATTGGCGCACAAGACATTCCGCAGATTTTGGTATTCAACAAGCTTGATGAAGTTTCACCAGGGCAACAGCCGGTTGATTTGGTGGACAGCTACGATCTTGCTGGGTGCAGTGTCCCGCGTGTGTTCGTCAGTGCCCTGCAATCCCTGGGCATTGCGGAGCTAAGGGCGAAAATCACAGAAAGTGTGCTGGCCCAAGCTGCGCCTCCAAAGGAATTGTCATCCAGCAATTGATTTTTCCGACCATGGTCCCAGATTTACCACTCCATCAGATCCACAGAAACCGAGATTTTTGCGCATGAATTCGCTTTCTTCACCGCAGCGTGCGGCGCCTTGGCACCAGCGCCTATTGGGTGTTTTCAACCTGAACGACCCGCGATGGGGTAGGGGTGAGGACGAAGGGCGGGACGCCCCCGCCTCTGAAAAACAACCCGATGGGCGCGCGCGCGGCCCGAAACCAGGTGGCCAACCCCCTGATCTTGACGAGTTGTGGCGAGATTTCAATCGCCGACTCAGTGGTCTTTTTGGCGGAAAACGTGGCGGCGGCAGCGGGGGGGGCGACGGTAATTTTCAACCGGACATGAAGAATGCGGGCGTCGGCGTCGGCCTTATTGTGGGCATTGCGCTGCTGATTTGGGCGGGCACAGGCGTCTTTATCGTGAAAGAGGGCCAGCAGGCGGTTATCACACAGTTCGGGAAATACAAGGCCACGGCCAACGCAGGTTTTAACTGGCGCCTGCCGTATCCGATTGAACGGCATGAGTTGGTCTTTGTTACCCAGATTCGCTCGGTGGATGTGGGCCGCGACAGCGTCATAAAGTCAACCGGCTTGCGCGAATCGGCCATGCTCACGGAAGACGAGAATATCGTCGATATCAAGTTTGCCGTGCAGTACCGTTTGAGCGACGCGCGGGCGTGGTTGTTCGAGAGCCGCAATCCCGGTGAGGCAGTCGTGCAGGCGGCCGAAACGGCGGTGCGCGAAGTAGTGGGAAAGATGCGCATGGACTCGGCGCTTGCTGAAGAGCGAGACCAGATCGCGCCTCGCGTGCGAACGCTCATGCAGACCATTCTGGATCGCTACAAGGTTGGCGTGGAAGTCGTGGCTATCAACCTGCAGCAAGGCGGGGTGCGCCCACCAGAACAGGTGCAAGCGGCATTTGACGATGTGCTCAAGGCCGGCCAAGAGCGCGAGCGGGCCAAGAACGAAGCCCAGGCTTACGCCAACGATGTAATTCCACGCGCGGTCGGCTCGGCTTCCCGCCTTAAGGAAGAGGCCGATGCTTACAAGGCGCGTATCGTGGCGCAGGCGCAGGGCGATGCTCAACGATTCCGGGCTGTGTTGGCAGAATACGAAAAAGCTCCGCAGGTTACGCGCGATCGCATGTACATCGAGGCGATGCAGCAGGTTTACAGCAACGTCACCAAGGTGTTGGTGGATTCGCGCAGTGGCTCGAATTTGCTGTATTTGCCGCTCGATAAAATTTTGGCTGGTGCAGGCTCCTCTGGCGGAGCTACGGTTGTGCCTGAGGCGCAACCTACCACGACAAGCCCTTCACCTGCTCCGGTGGGTGTTGCCAACAGTTCTGGTGATTCGCGCGTCCGAGATGTGAATCGATCACGTGAGCGCGAATCGCGCTAGGAGAGCAGAGTGAATAGGGTCGGTTTTATTGCAACTTCCATCCTCGTGGCGCTGGCTTTGTTCAGTTCCACGGTTTTTGTGGTCGATCAGCGCCAATTTGGGGTGCTGTACGCCTTGGGGCAAATCAAGGAGGTGATTACAGAGCCTGGGCTCAACTTTAAGTTTCCGCCGCCTTTTGAAGATGTCTCGTACATCGACAAGCGCTTGCTGACGCTGGACAGTACCGAGTCCGAGCCCATGCTTACCGCTGAAAAACAGCGAGTGGTGATCGACTGGTATGTGCGCTGGCGCATCAGCGAGCCGGCGCAGTACATCCGTAACGTGGGGTTGGATGAGAACGCCGGAGCCATGCAGCTCAACCGCGTGGTGCGCAACTCCCTCCAAGAGGAGGTGAACAAACGCACGGTGAAGGAGCTGCTGTCGCTCAAGCGAGAGGATTTGATGGCTGACGTCAAGCGCGAAGTGCTGGAGTCGGTGCGCGGCGCCAAACCGTGGGGTGTGGATGTCATTGATGTGCGTATCACGCGTATCGACTACGTTGAGGCCATCACCGAATCCGTATATCGCCGCATGGAAGCCGAGCGCAAGCGCGTTGCGAACGAACTGCGTTCCACTGGTTTCGCTGAGGGTGAAAAGATCCGCGCCGATGCGGATCGCCAGCGCGAAATTGCTGTTGCCAACGCCTACCGCGATGCACAGAAGGTCAAGGGCGAGGGCGATGCCGAGGCTGCGCGCATCTACGCGGAAGCGTTTGGCCGTGATCCTCAGTTTGCGCGCTTCTACCGAAGTCTCGACGCCTACAAGGCAACAATGAACAAGAAGAGCGATGTGGTGGTGATAGACCCCGCGTCTTCCGACTTCTTCCGCACTTTGCGTTCACCGGTGCCGGACACTGCAGGCGCCCGTAAATAGCCATTGGCGCATGCGCGCATGCAGTCCCCGAGGTCTTTGGCCCTTTGGGTGCCGCACGCGCGCTGCGCTGATACCGTGCTGTTACCGCCTTTGCCAGGTGGTGCAGCCGGTAGAATCCCCCTTTACTCTGCATCCCCCTTCTTTACATGTCTGCTTGGGTCCTTCCGGATCACATTGCCGATGTGCTGCCTTCCGAGGCGCGCCACATCGAAGAATTACGTCGCAGCCTGCTCGACACTGCCAGGGGCTACGGCTATGAGCTGATCATGCCCCCCCTGCTGGAGCACCTCGATTCCCTGTTGACGGGTACTGGCGAGGCATTAGATCTGCAAACCTTCAAGCTGGTGGACCAGATGTCGGGCCGCATGCTCGGACTGCGTGCCGACACCACGCAGCAGGCCGCGCGCATTGACGCCCATTTGCTCAACCGCCGCGGCGTGACGCGTTTGTGTTACTGCGGGCCAGTGCTGCGAACCTGGCCTGACCGGCCTCATGTTTCGCGCGAACCGCTTCAGTTCGGTGCCGAAACCTACGGCCACGCAGGCCGCGAGGCCGATCTGGAAACTCTCGAATTGGCGCTGGCCTGTCTCAACGCCGCGCAGGTGCGTGCCGCTTATGTGGACATGGCCGATATCCGTATCGTGCGCAGCTTGCTCGACCCGGTGCAGCTCGATGCTGGTCGGCGCAACGCGGTGTATGCCGCACTTGCGGCGAAGGATGCCAGTGAGCTCGCTGCACTGTCGCACGCGTTCCCGGCGGCTTCGCGTGCGGGCCTGCTTGCATTGCCACAGCTCTATGGCGATGGCGCCGTGCTGGCTGAGGCGCGCCGGGTCTTGCCTGAGACGCCAGCCATTGCGGCGGCACTCGACGATCTTCAGTGGCTTGCGAGCCGTATTTCAGGTGCGCGTGTGGGTTTCGATCTGGCCGATCTACGCGGTTACGCCTACTACAGCGGAGTGCATTTTGCGATCTACGCGCAAGGTGCCAGCGATGTGGTCGCTAAAGGCGGGCGCTACGACGCGGTGGGCGCGGCGTTTGGACGCAAGCGCCCTGCAGTGGGTTTTGGCATGGACCTGAAACAGCTCGTGGGGATTGTGCCGGCGCGCGGTTTGCGAGGTGCTATTCGCGCACCGTGGGCGGATGCTGCGCAGTTGCGCTCTGCCATTGCTGCGCTGCGTGCGGCTGGAGAAACCGTGATCTGTGTGTTGCCTGGCGAGCAGAGCGAAGTGCAGGAGTTTCGCTGCGACAGGGAGTTGGTGGATGTGGGCGGCGAATGGGTCGCTCGCGCTCTCTGATTGTTTGATGTGATTTTTGAACCGGATGCGTGATGAACAGTACCAAAGGGCGTAACGTCGTTGTCGTGGGCACCCAGTGGGGTGATGAAGGCAAAGGCAAATTGGTGGACTGGTTGACGGAGAGCGCCCAGGGCGTGGTCCGTTTCCAAGGTGGGCACAATGCGGGCCATACGCTGGTGATCAATGGCGTGAAGACGGCGTTGCACCTCATTCCCAGCGGCATCATGCGAGCGGGCGTGAAGTGCTACATCGGCAACGGCGTGGTGCTCTCCGTGGCCAAGCTCATCGAAGAAATCGCAGGACTTGAGCGCGCTGGCGTGGAAGTGCGCTCGCGCCTGCGGGTCAGCGAAGCCTGCCCTTTGATCCTGCCATTTCACGTGGCGCTTGATCTGGCGCGCGAAGCCGCACGCGAGACCGGCGGCAGCGAGAAAATCGGCACCACCGGCCGTGGTATTGGCCCTGCCTACGAAGACAAGGTCGCACGCCGCGCCTTGCGCGTGCAGGATTTGAAGTACCCCGAACGTTTTGCCGCCAAGCTGCGCGAACTCCTGGGTCTGCACAACCACGTGCTCTCCACTTGGCTTGATTCTCGCAACCTTGCGCTGGGGTCGGGCCTTGACCCCTATCTGCGCGATGGACAGATTCAGTTTGATGCGGTGTTCGACGAAGCCATGCGACATGCAGAGTTCTTGCGCCCCATGATGGCGGACGTCTCGCGCGAGCTCAACGAAGCCCACCTGCATGGCGACAACCTGCTATTTGAGGGCGCGCAGGGTACGCTGCTGGATGTGGACCACGGCACCTACCCGTATGTCACTTCGAGCAACTGCGTGGCTGGCAACGCGGCAGCTGGGGCTGGCGTTGGCCCCGGCATGCTGCATTACATTTTGGGCATTACCAAGGCATATTGCACGCGCGTGGGTGGCGGACCTTTCCCCACCGAGCTCGATTGGGAAACACCGGGCACACCCGGCTACCACATGAGCACCGTGGGCGCAGAAAAGGGCGTCACCACCGGGCGCAGCCGCCGCTGCGGTTGGTTTGATGCTGCCTTGCTCAAGCGCAGCGCCCAGGTCAACGGTCTGTCGGGCCTGTGCATCACCAAGCTCGACGTGCTCGACGGCCTGACCGAACTTCAGCTCTGCACTGGCTATGAGCTCGATGGCGAGCATATCGACATCCTGCCGATGGGCGCTGACGATATTGCACGCTGCAAACCGGTGTACGAAACGCTGGAAGGCTGGAGCCAATCGACTGTGGGCGTCACCTGCTACGACGAGTTGCCTGCAGCGGCGCGCCTGTACCTGCAGCGCATCGCGCATGTCACGGGCGTGCCGGTGGCGGTGATTTCCACCAGCCCAGACCGCGACCACACCATCATGATGCAGCACCCGTTTTTGCCTAATTAAAAAGCAATTGCGGCAGACTTAAATTGACTTGTTTGCTATTCAACTAGGGGCATATTCATGTTGACCGAAGACGGCAAGCACCTTTACGTCAGTTACGACGAGTACCACAATCTCATTGAAAAACTGGCGCTGCGCGTATACCAGTCTGGTTGGGAGTTCGACACCATCCTATGCCTGGCGCGGGGCGGTCTGCGTCCCGGCGACATTCTCAGCCGGATTTTCGACAAACCACTCGCCATCATGTCCACCAGCTCCTACCGGGCTGAGGCCGGCACAGTACAAGGGCATCTGGATATCGCGCGGTTCATCACCACGCCCAAGGGCGAGATTGCGGGGCGGGTGCTGTTGGTAGACGATCTGGCTGATACCGGCCACACCTTGCATGCTGTAATTGACATGCTCAAAACCAACTACGACCCGATCACCGAGCTGCGCAGCGCAGTGATCTGGACCAAGGAAATGTCGAGTTTCAAGGCAGACTATTCGGTGGAGTTTCTTCCCACCAATCCCTGGATTCATCAGCCCTTCGAAACCTACGACAGCCTCGGTCCTGAGAAGCTGATGGAGAAGTGGCGGGTCTGAGCCAAAGTGGCAGCCGCTACACCACCATGTAGCGGCCCGGCCGGTGGTTCATTGCCAGCACCAAGTTCAGCGCCACGGCACCCACCACGGAGAGCGCTACGCGTGTCGGCTCCACGCTCCACAGCGCCAGCAACACGATGCAGCAGTCAAGCCCCATCTGGATTTTCCCGGCTCGCCAGCCGTGGCGGTCCTGCAGGTACAGCGCCAGAATGCCCACACCGCCCAGACTGCACCGGTGGCGAAACAGCACCAGAAAACCTGTACCGGTGATAAGCCCCCCGGCAAGCGCCGCATACAGCGGCTGCAGCTCGGCAAACTTTAGAAACTGCGGCTGCAGTTCGGTTAGCAGCGAGAGCAGGGCGACGGCAGCAAAGGTTTTGGCAGTGAATCGCTTGCCAAACTTGCGAAGCGCCAGCCAGTAGAACGGCAGATTCAGCACGAAGAACACTGTGCCAAACCCCCAGCCCATCGTGTAATGCAACAGAAACGCCAACCCTGCCGTGCCGCCCGTGAGCAGCCCCGCGCTGGTAAATAAGGCGATGCCTACTGAAATTAGGAGCACTCCGGTGCAAATGGCGACCGCGTCCTCCAGCAAGCTGTGCGGGACCGCTTCAGGCGGCGCTGGTGGAGAAGATGGAGTGCCGGGCATGGATGTCGGGTGTGCCTGTTACTGCCATGGAAAGCCCAGGATGCAGGCAGAAGTTAAGATGATTACTACAGTATTCGTAGCTGCTAGCGCAATATGAATAAGCGCTAGAGCCGAATTTTACGTAGTTTTCTGTTGGCACCGCTATCATGCGGGCATGCTCCTGCGCCAACCCGTCCATACCTTGCCTGAACGCCTGGCGCAACGGGTCTGGAGTTGGGCGCTGGCTTGGTGGCGCACCGTCTATATGGGCGCCGTCGTGCTGGTGTTGGTGGCATCGCCGTCAAGCTACGGACGACTGGGTCGGCACCTGCTGGCCCGCCGGATCTATGTGGAGACTATGCCTATTCTCATCGGGTTCACCGTGCTGGCAGCGCTGCTGAGCCTTGTCATCACCCGCATTGTGGTGGTGACTGCGCTGAGCTACGGCCTCTCACGTTACGCGCTTGAAATGGTCATCCGCGTGTTGGTACTTGAACTCATCCCACTCACAGCGGCGATGTTTGTGGCCATGCGCTGCGCCATCCCGAGCGGCTCTCAGCTTGCACAATTGCGCCGCAGCGGCCGCCTGGTGGCGCTCGAACGCGCAGGTGCCGACCCGGTGCGTATGGAACTGCTGCCGCGCGTGGTCGCCGCCGCATTCGCGAGCGTGACGCTGGCGGCGCTCTCCTGTGCGGTGGCGCTTGTCATGGCGTACTTTAGTGTTTTTGGCTTGAGCACGGCGGGCTTGGTCAGTTTTACCCGCATGTTCGGGCATGTGTTTTCTCCTGAAGTGACGCTGCTCTTCTCTCTGAAAACGATTTTTTTCAGTCTGGCCATTGCGGTGATTCCGATGACAGCCGGCATGTACGACCTTGGCGCCAATGAACGTGGCTCCGAGCTGGGTGGTCTGGCGCGCATGTTTGCCGTGCTGCTGCTCATCGAGGTGGTGTCATTGGTCGGCAACTATTACTGATTTCTATATTTGCGCATGACCCCTGACCCGAAATCCCCGTCGCTGGATGCGCAGTTGCGCCAGGAAGAACTGATCCGTCCGGTGGCGCACCTGCGCCTGAAAGCCTTTGCTTTGCTGGCCTTCACGCTGCTGCTCGTAGTGGGGTCAGCGGTGTATCTGCTTTACGCGCGCGGCGCCTTTGAGCCCACGCAACGCCTGGTGCTCAAGGCCGACGATTCGGAAGGCGTGGTGGTCGGCATGGACATGACTTTTTCAGGCTTTCCCATCGGTCGTGTGCGGCGCGTCGAACTGGCTGACGACGGCAGCGCCCGCATTTTGATTGACGTACCGAAGAAGGACGCCCACTGGCTGCGTGAGTCAAGCGTGTTCACGCTGGTGCGTGGCATCGTCGGCGGCACTGGGATTCGCGCCTACACGGGCTTGCTGGACGACCCGCCGTTGCAAGAGGGCGCTGAGCGCCCGGTGCTGCGAGGTGATGCGACGGCGGAAATCCCCCAGCTGATGGCGTCTGCCCGCGATCTGCTTGGCAACCTCACAGCGCTGACCGAGCCCGATGCGGCACTGGGAGCGAGCCTGGGCAACGTGCGCACCCTCACCGAACGCCTGCAAGGCCCTAGCGGCGCTCTGGGGGTGTTGATGGGGGGCGACGGCGACGCCAAGAAAATTGTACAGACGCTTGACCGCACCAACGCTCTGCTGGCCCGCATTGACCGCATGGCGGCGCACGCCGACGAGCAGGTTTTTGGCAAAGAGGGCGTGATGCTTGAAGCACGCGCGACCGTAGAGGAATTGCGCAAACTCCTCGCCGACGCGCGTACCAGCCTGACCAAGGTGGACGCTGTGCTGGTCGAAGCGCAGGCTGTGGGCGCCAACGTGCGCGAGGGTACGACCGATCTGAATGCTCTGCGCGCCAACGTGGATGCTAGCCTGCGCAAGGTCGACAGTCTGGTGAACGACATCAACCGCCGCTGGCCCTTCGCGCGCGAGAAAGAGATTGTGTTGCCATGAACCGCGCATCTTCCGCCCGCATTCTGATTC
>JBQMQB010000004.1:0-26313 GCA_052172715.1 Giesbergeria sp.
TTGGAAAACACCAGCACTTCACCGCTCAAACTGCGCAGGCGGGTGGTCTTCAAACCGATATTCTCGACGGTGCCGCTGAAATCATCAATCACGACAAAATCACCCACTTGAAATGGCTTGTCGAGCACAATACTCAAGCTGGCAAACAAGTCACCCAAAATATTCTGCAGCGCAAGGCCAATGGCAATACCCCCAATACCCAAGCCTGCCACCAGTGCATTCACGTCAAAGCCGAGATTGTCCAGCAGCAGCAAAAGCAAAATTGCCCAAGCCACGGTGCGCGCAATAAAGCTCAGAATCGAAAGCGCGCTGGTGGTAGAAGGGTCTTTTTCCAGAGAATTTTGGCGGACGGTGAGTATCCAGCCACGGATGAAAGCGCTGGCACACAATGCAAGCTGCAGGAAGAACGCGACCGTTGCGATGCCAGACACCCAGCGCTCGGTCCCTGTGCGCAGCGCAAGCTCGCTGCTGGCGGGATGCAGTGCCACTAACGCCACAAGAAACCAGCGAATGGCGCGCAAAGTCTGCACCAATGCATCGTCCCAGTGCGTAGCGGTAGTAGCAGCCCATTTGGAAATTTTTCGTATGACCAGCGGCAACAATATTTTCATGAGCAGTACCGCGCCCACAACCCAGGCAGCAGCACGCAACCACGCCATCACATCACTCTCCAAGAATGTCATTTCAAAAAATTCCCGCATCTTTTATAGAGCCCCTCTATATGGCTGATTAATAGATTCCTCAACCATTTAAATCAACCAACATTATTAAACAAGTTAACTTAAAAACAAATGCCGCAAATAATACGGAATATCGATTCTAACACGAATTAGTAATTTTGTCTACCGCTAATTATCATAAAGCATATTTTCAATTGCAAATATGAATATCAAAACCATACTGAAACGGCAAATGCACTGCACGTAGCACAGCCTCTCGCACCGGGTTCTGTTACGCTCAAAACTATGGTTTCCTCTCGCTCTGTCGTGTCAGCAGCCCCGCCTCTCGTACCCGTTTCACCAGCACTGGCGGTGGTGGTTTTGGCACTGCTCCTGAGCATCCAGCCGGTGACCACCGATTTGTATTTGCCGGCGTTGCCAGCACTCACGCGCAGCTTGGGCGCCCAAGTGGCACAGGCGCAGCTCACGCTCAGCGCCCTGCTGCTGGCATTTGGCGCTTCACAACTGGTTTGGGG
This sequence comes from Giesbergeria sp., assembly GCA_052172715.1. Lineage (GTDB taxonomy): Bacteria > Pseudomonadota > Gammaproteobacteria > Burkholderiales > Burkholderiaceae_C > Simplicispira. The sequence goes on from JBQMQB010000004.1 coordinate 1,196, forward strand.
GCCGCTATCAGACCGTTTTGGGCGCAGGCCCGTGCTGCTGTGGGGCCTGAGCCTATACACGCTGGCTTCAGTGGGCAGCGCGCTGGCGCCAACGATGGACTTGCTCGTGGTCTGGCGCACTTTCCAGGGCGCAGCCATGGGCGCGGTGGTGGTATGCGCACGCGCCATCGTGCGCGACCTGTACGCACCGCTGGCAGGGGCGCGCGCCATGTCACGCGCGCTCACGGGCCTGGGCATGGTCGCCTGTTTGAGCCCACCTCTCGGCGCATTGCTGTCCGCGTGGTTGGGCTGGCGCGCAGCTTTGTTAGCACTGACCGTCTTCTCCATGGCAACACTGGCACTCGTGGCTTTGCGCATGCCTGAAACGCTGGCGCGGCGCAACCCGCAGGCGCTGGCTCCGGCGACGCTGCTGCGCACCTGGGCGCAGGTACTGCGCAATCCCACGTTCTGGGCGTTCTCACTACTCACCACCGCTTCTTACGGCGGACTGTTTACTTTTCTGGCGGCATCGTCCTTCGTGTTCATTGAAGTGCTGGGGCTGACGCGCACGCAGTACAGTTTTACCTTGTTTTTTAGCGCCTTTTCCTATTTCGGCGGCACCTTTGCCTGCCGCGCCGCCCTTACGCGCCATGGCCTGCGCCGCACCGTGGCGGTGGCGGGCGTACTGAGCCTGGGCGGCGCGCTCACCATGCTGCTGCTGGCCTGGGTCGGCGTGCGCCACCCGGTCGCTTTGTTGCTGCCGTTCTACTTCTTCATGGTGGCGCACGGCATGCACCAGCCGTGTGGCCAGGCAGGCTGCGTCGGGCCGTTTCCACACGCCGCCGGCGCGGCCTCGGCGCTCAATGGCCTCATGATGATGCTGGCCGCCTTTGCCGTAGGTGGCTGGGTGGGCACACACCTTGACGGCACGATCTGGCCGCTGGTGCAAGGCGTCGTCTTTTGGGCTTTGCTGCTGGCCACCGTCGCCTGGACCCTGGTGCAAAAATTCGGAGAACCGCTTGACCACGCTTGAGACCCTGCCCTGCCTGGCGCTTGCCGGCCCTACCGCATCGGGCAAGACGGGCGCCGCACTGGCGCTGGCAGAGCGTCTGGCCAGGCGAGCCGAGGGGCCCATTGCGGTGGAGATCGTCAGTGTCGATTCGGCGCTGGTGTACCGCGGCATGGACATCGGCACCGCAAAACCCTCGTCGGCCGAGCGCGCGGCGGTGCCGCACCACCTGATCGATATTCGTGAGCCCTGGGAGCCTTACAGCGCCGCTGCCTTTGTGCAGGACGCCACCCGGCTGATTGCCGAGATTCGCGCGCGCGGCGCGCTGCCGCTGCTGGTGGGCGGCACCATGCTGTACTTCAAGGCGCTGATCGACGGCCTTGATGCCATGCCCGCCGCCAACGCGCAGGTGCGCCAGCGCATCGAGGCACGCGCCGTACAAGTGGGCTGGCCCGCGCTGCATGCCGAACTGGCCCAGGTAGACCCCGCAACCGCTGCACGCCTGGCCCCGGCCGACAGCCAGCGCATTCAACGCGCACTGGAGGTGTGGGAGCTGTCCGGCCAGCCGATTTCCGCCTTTCACACTCCTAAAACGAGAGCTGCTAGCGCATTTGGAATAAGCTCTGAAGGCCTATTTAGCCTTGAGCCAGAGGACCGTAGCTGGCTGCACACCCGCATTGCGGCGCGCTTTGACGCCATGCTTGAACAAGGCTTCCTCAGCGAAGTGCAGCACCTTCGCGCCCACCCACATCTGCACGCCGACCTGCCTGCCATGCGCTGCGTGGGCTACCGCCAAACCTGGCAGGCGCTGGACGCGCAAGCCGCCAGCGGCGGCGCGCTGGATCTTGCCGACCTGCGCGAGCGCGGAATCGCCGCCACGCGCCAGCTCGCCAAGCGCCAAATCACCTGGTTGCGTGGCATGCCGCAGCGCCAGCGCATTGCCTGCGACCAGCCAGGTGCGCAGTCGGCACTGGAGACGGCCGTATTGGCGCTGCTTACGCAGGCCCAGCGATGAGCACCGCGCCGAACCACCCCAAACCAAGCTGCGCACCGCACTGCGGGGGCGGCGGTGTCGTGATGCCATGCTGGCAGTCAATGAAGACTGGCTGCTCTGCAAGCGCTCTTAATACAGGAGCATCAAGCGCTTATCCGCATCCGAACTCAGTCTAAAAATCTTGTGGAATTCAATGGAATTAAGCGGCGCTAGCTCCTGAATTCATAGTAGCTTCTTCCAGGACAATCTCCACCATGCCGAACACATGTACTCCCACTCCCTGGCTGCACCAGGCCATAGACCGTATCGAGGCCGACTACCAGCGCAGCGCCGACACGCACCTGTTTCCGCTGCGCCTGCCCGGCTATGCCGCGCAGGGCATTGACCTGTACCTAAAGGACGAATCCACCCACCCCACCGGCAGCCTCAAGCATCGGTTGGCACGTTCGTTATTTTTGTACGCGCTGTGCAACGGCTGGGTGCGCGAGGGTTCGACCATCGTGGAGGCGTCCAGCGGCTCTACGGCGGTGAGCGAAGCCTACTTTGCGCGCCTGTTGGGGCTGCCGTTTGTCGCCGTCATGCCGCGCAGCACCTCACCGGAAAAGATCGCGCAGATCGAATTCCAGGGCGGGCGTTGCCACCTGGTGGAGAGTGCCGGCGCTGTCTACCACGAGGCGTTTGCGATTGCCGAGCAGACCGGCGGCCACTACATGGACCAGTTCACCTACGCCGAGCGCGCAACCGACTGGCGCGGCAACAACAACATTGCCGAGAGCATGTTCACCCAGATGGCGCGCGAGCGCCACCCGATTCCGCGCTGGATTGTGGTGGGCGCGGGCACCGGCGGCACCAGCGCCACCATTGGTCGCTATGTGCGCTACCAGCGTCACGCCACCGGGGTCTGTGTGGCCGACCCGGCGGGCTCAGTCTTCAGCCAGTACCACCGCACGGGCGACGCCACGTTGACCGCACCGGGCTCGCGCATCGAGGGCATTGGCCGCCCGCGCGTGGAGCCAAGCTTCATTCGCACCCTGGTGGACCGCATGGTCGACGTGCCCGACACCGAATCGGTCGCCGCCATGCAGATGCTCTCCGATCTGCTGGGGCGCCGGGTGGGCCCCTCGACCGGCACAAATTTTGTGGCCATGCTGACCTTGGCGGATGAGATGCGCCAACGCGGTGAGGCTGGCTCGATTTTGTCCTTGCTGTGCGATGCTGGGGAGCGCTACCTGCCGACCTATTTCAACCCGGCCTGGGTGGCCGAGCGATTCGGCGACTGCAGCGCAGCCCGCACGAGAGTCGAGGCGCTGATCGCATAAGCCCCGTGCCCCCGCACTCAGCCTTGGGGTCACGCCAACTCTGTGGCGGGACCTGTATCTACAGCTCTGAGAACGGTATATGACCGACGGGCACGAACTCAAATTTTCCCGGTGCCACGCCGACGCTGCAGCCAGGCAATGATCTCGCCCATGATGCCGCGGCGGAAGGCCAGCACGCAAATCACGAAGATCAAACCCGTGACCATGGTGACCGATTCGCCCAGAGTGCTGAACCATTCGATACCAGTGGTCTCGGCCAGGAAATGCCCCACCTCACCCAGTTTGTTCTCGAGGAGCACCACCACCGCCGAGCCGACAAGCGGCCCAGAAAGCGTGCCCAGGCCGCCCACCAGCGTCATCAGCACCACGTGGCCTGATGCTGTCCAATGCACGTCGCTCAGTGTGGCAAAGCCCATGACCAGCGTTTTCAGGGCACCGGCCAGACCGGAGAGCGCGGCCGAGAGCACGAAGGCCATCAGCTTGAAGCGATTGGTGTCGTAGCCCAGGGAGGTGGCCCGCGGCTCGTTCTCCTTAATGGCCTTGAGCACCTGACCAAACGGTGAATGCACCGTGCGCACAATCAGCAGGAAGGCAGCCACCACAATGGCCAGCACCACGTAGTACAGCACCATGTCGTTGCTGAGGTCGATCAGGCCGAACATCTTGCCGCGTGGCACCGATTGCAAGCCGTCTTCGCCACCGGTGAACGGTGCCTGCAGCGCCACAAAAAACAGCATCTGCGCCAGCGCCAGTGTGATCATCGTCGAGTAAATGCCCGTGCGCCGGATGGCAAAGAAACCGACGATCAACCCCAGAAGAGCACCGCCGACAGTACCCAGCACAAGCCCGATTTCAGGCGTCAAGCCCCACACCTTGATGGCGTGGCCCGTGACGTAGGCAGCGCCGCCCAGAAACGCAGCATGGCCAAAAGATAGCATCCCTGTGTAGCCCAGCAGCAAGTTAAACGCCGCAGCAAACAAGGCGAAGCACATGAGCTTCATGACGAAAACTGGGTAGGCGCCCAAAAATGGTGCCAGCAACAGGCCAACGAAAAGCAGGCCGTAGCCCAGGGCAGCAAGGTTCTTGAGATTCATGTGGGTGGCCCCGTCAATTCTCTTTGCCGAACAGGCCGGCGGGGCGAATCAAGAGCACGATCACCATGATCACGAAGACCACGGTGGACGATGCTTCTGGATAAAAAACCTTGGTGAAACCTTCGATGACGCCGAGCCCAAGTCCCGTCAGGATGGAACCCATGATGGAGCCCATGCCACCAATCACCACCACAGCAAACACCACGATGATGAGGTTCTGCCCCATGAGCGGCGAGACCTGGTACACCGGCGCTGACAGTACCCCGGCGAAGCCCGCCAGCGCAGCGCCAAAAGCGTAGGTGAGCGTGACCATGACCGGCACGTTCACCCCAAAGGCTTCAACGAGACGCGGGTTTTCAGTGCCAGCGCGCAAGTAGGCACCAAGCTTGGTTTTTTCGATCACAAACCAGGTGGCCAGACAGACAGAAACCGAAGCGACTACCACCCAAGCACGGTAGTTCGGCATGAACATGAAACCCAAGTTCGTGCCACCGGTCAGCAAATCTGGCGTGTCGTAGCCAAGGCCCGACACCCCATAGACCGAGCGAAATACACCCTCGATCAGCAGCGTCAGCCCCAGCGTGAGCAGCAGCCCGTACAAATGGTCGAGCTTGTAGATCCAGCGCAACAACAAGCGCTCAGTGAGCACGCCGAACAATCCGACGATCAAAGGCGCCACCACCAGCATCACCCAATAGTTGATGCCAAAGTAGTTCATGCCCATCCACGTCGTCACAGCCCCCATCATGAACAGTGCGCCATGCGCAAAATTGATGACGTTCAACAAGCCAAAGATGACCGCCAGCCCGAGGCTGAGGATGGCGTAGAACGACCCGTTGACCAGCCCCAGAAGGAGCTGGCTCAACAGGCCTGACAGGGAAATTTCCATGGGTGGGGTGCGATCGGGGTTTCGGTTGTTCAGGCAGGCGGATGCGGCAGAGTCCCCACGGCGGCGTGCCGTGTAGGGACTCTGCTCAGCACCGCGCCGCTTGCGGGTTTATTTCCAGAGAGCGCACTTGCTCTCAGCTTTGGTCGTGAACACAGAGTCGCCAGGCATCTTCTTCACGATCTTGAGGTAGTCCCAAGGCTTCTTGGATTCAGACGGCTGCTTGGCTTCCACCAGATACATCTCGTGCACCATGCGACCGTCCGGACGCAGGATGCCGTTCTGGGCGTAGAAGTCGTTGATGGGGGTCTTGCGAATGTGGTCCATCACCTTGTCGGCATCGGTGCTCTTGACTGCGGCCACGGCCTTCAAATAGGTCATGGTGGCCGAATAGTCGGCAGCCTGCACGTCGGTGGGCATGCGCTTCATCTTGGCAAAGTACTTCTCGCCAAACTTGCGCGACTCGTCGTCCTTGTCCCAGTACCAGCTCGTGGTGTGCAGCATGCCAGCCACGTTTTTCAGGCCCAGGCTGTGGATGTCGCTCAGGAACACCAGCAAACCCGCGATCTTCATCGTCTTGTCGATGCCGAATTCCTTGGCTGCCTTGAGGGAGTTGATGGTGTCGCCACCGGCGTTGGCCAAGCCAAGAACCTGCGCCTTGGAGTTTTGCGCCTGCAGCAAGAAAGACGAAAAATCCGACGCGTTGAGCGGATGACGCACAGCGCCGAGCACCTTGCCGCCCTTGGCTTCGACCACGGTGCTGGTGTCTTTCTCAAGCGCATGACCAAAGGCGTAGTCAGCGGTCAGGAAGAACCAGGTCTTGCCACCGGTATCCACCACGGCACCACCGGTGCCCTTGGCCAGCGCCACTGTGTCGTAGCCGTAGTGCATGGTGTAGGGGCTGCACTGCTCGTTGGTCAGTGCCGAGGAGGCTGCACCATTGTTGATGTACACGCGCTTCTTCTCGAGCGCCACCTTGGCCGTGGCCAGGGCTGTGCCGGAGTTGGTGCCGCCGAAAATCATGGTCGCACCCTGCGTGTCGATCCACTCACGGGCCTTGGATGCGGCAATGTCGGCCTTGTTCTGGTGGTCGGCGGTGAGCAATTCGATCGGCTGGCCCAGCGCCTTGCCGCCAAAGTCATCAATAGCCATCTGGATGGCCGTGGCGCCGCCCTTGCCTTCCACGTCCGAGTAGAGGCTGGACATGTCGGTGACGAATCCGATCACGACCTTTTCCTGGGCCTGCGCGGCGCCAGTGGCTAGGCCCGCAGCGGCCAGCATCAGCGCCAGAGTGGTGTGCTTGTATTTCATGCGGTGTCTCCTTATGGACGGTTGGAAAACAAAAAACAAAAACGTGCAAGGCACTGGCAATTCGGAGCGAAAAATCAGATCCCTAGCAACTGGTTGAGTACGGGCATGTGCGCCTCAAGCTCGCTGGCGCGGAAATGCTGCACTACAGCGCCGTGCTCAATGACGTAGAACCGGTCGGCCAGTGGCGCGGCAAAGCGGAAGTTCTGCTCCACCATGACCACTGTGTAGCCCTTGGCGCGCAGCGTGGTGATCATGCGTGCCAGCGCCTGTACGATCACGGGTGCCAGGCCTTCGGAAATTTCATCAAGCAGCAACAGCCGAGCACCCGTGCGCAGGATGCGTGCTACGGCCAGCATTTGCTGTTCACCGCCCGAAAGCCGTGTTCCCGGGCTGTTCCGGCGCTCTGCCAGATTGGGAAACATGTCGTAAATTTCGTCGAGCGACATACCCGGCGTGCCGGTCTTGAGATTCGGCGGCAGCAGCAGGTTTTCCTCACAGGACAAGCTGGCAAAAATCCCCCGCTCTTCTGGGCAATAGCCCACACCCAGATGCGCAATGCGGTGGGTCGGCATATCGACGGTTTCAACGCCATTGATCTTGATGGAACCCGTGCGCGAACCCGTCAGGCCCATCACTGCGCGCAGTGTGGTGGTGCGACCGGCGCCGTTGCGCCCCAGCAGGGTGACCACTTCGCCCGGTTGAACCACGACATCAACGCCGTGCAGCACGTGCGACTCGCCGTACCAGGCCTGAAGCACGGAAATTTCCAGGGCGGGCGTCTGGCTGGCGGTGCTGGCCATGTCAGTGTGCTCCCTGCAGCTGCCCGTCGGTGGTGCCCATATAGGCTTCCATGACATCGGGGTTTTGCGAAACTTCGGCATACGGGCCTTCGGCCAGCACGGCGCCGCGCTGCAGCACGGTGATGCGGTCGGCGATGTTGGACACCACTTTCATGTTGTGCTCCACCATGAGAATGGTGCGGCCGACAGACACTTTCTTGATGAGCTGTGTGACTCGGTCTACATCCTCATGGCCCATGCCTTGGGTGGGCTCGTCAAGCAGCATCAGCTCGGGCTCCATAGACAGCGTGGTGGCGATTTCAAGCGCGCGCTTGCGGCCATAAGGCAGGTTAACGGTAACCTCATCGGCGAGATCTTCCAGGCCCACCTCGGCCAACAATTGCATGGCTCGGTCGTCTAGTTGGTGCAAGCTGCGCTCGCTGCGCCAGAAGTGAAACGATGTGCCAAGCTTGCGCTGCAGGCCGATGCGCACGTTCTCGATAAGGGTGAGGTGTGGGAACACCGCAGAGATCTGGAACGAACGAATCACGCCGCGCCGCGCAATCTGAGCCGGCTGCTCCCGCGTGATGTCGCGCCCGTTAAAACGAATGCTGCCAGACGTGGGGTTCAGAAACTTGGTCAGCAAGTTGAAGCAAGTCGTTTTGCCAGCACCATTGGGGCCAATCAGGGCATGAATCGAATGGCGCTGCACGTTCAAGGTCACGTCGCTCACGGCGGTAAAGCCCTTGAACTCCTTCGTCAAATTGCGCGTCTCTAGTATGAAGTCACTCATCAGGGCCCGAGGTGGTTTCTAAGAATTGAGAACAAGATCCGGCGCAGCGCGCAATACGTAGCGTGCCCAGTACTTGTCGCAGGTCATAGTAAGGCGCGATGCGCACCGCTGCACTGGGACTAACGCGTATGTAAAAGTGCCTACGCAGCCGCCATTTCAATGGCGCTCTACACTTGCTTATGGCCCCACCTCTCGACAAGACACCCCCCACAGGCGCTCCGCGTTCGCTCTCCGGCCTGCTGCCTTTTCTTCGCCCCTACCGAGCACGTTTGGCATTGGCGTTTCTTTTTCTGCTCCTGGCGGCAGTCGCCACGCTGGTCTTTCCCTTGGCATTGCGCACCCTGATTGATGGGGGATTGACACCGAAAAGCGGCGGCGCTGCCGCACTGGGTTTGCGCAACCATTTTCTGGCGCTATTTGGCGTCGCAATCATGCTGGGCCTGTTTTCGTCTGCGCGCTTTTATATGGTGAGCTGGCTTGGCGAGCGCGTCACGGCAGACCTGCGCAATGCGGTGTACGCCCACGTGCTGCGCCAGAGTCCGCAGTTCTTTGAAACCACCCAAAGCGGCGAAGTGCTTTCGCGCCTGACCACCGACACCACGTTGGTGCAGACGGTGGTGGGCTCTTCACTCTCCATGGGCCTGCGCAACGCCGTGGTCGGCGCTGGCGCCATCGTGATGCTGGTGTGGACCAATCCACGCATCATGGCCGTCGTGGTTTTGATGCTGGTTGTGGTGGTCCTGCCCGCCATGTGGATAGGCCGACGGGTGCGCAAGCTCTCACGAGACAGCCAGGACCGGGTGGCAGATTCGAGTGCCATCGCTGCCGAAGTGCTCAACGCGGTGCCAGTGGTACAGAGCTTCACCGCAGAAGTACGCGAGTCCGCGCGTTTTGCCAAGGCTACACAAAGTGCTTTTTTAACCGCCGTGCGGCGTTCGCGCGCCCGCGCGGTTTTGGTGGGCTTCATCATCATCGCCAACGCTGCGCTGCTGCTTTGGGGGCTGTACCAGGGCACGCAGGCCGTGCTGGCTGGCAACATGACGGCGGGGCACCTGGGTGAGACTGTGCTGTACGTAGGATTGTTGGCCGGTGCGGCGGCCGTACTGGGAGAGGTCTACGGCGATGTGTTGCGCGCCGCCGGCGCCACCGAGCGGTTGATGGAACTGCTGGCGACCGAGTCGCCCGTGGCATCAGCGGCACAACCTCGCGCACCGGCGCCCAGCGACATCGGCCTGGAAGTTGTCTTCGACCGCGTGAACTTTCACTACCCTTCACGACCTGCGCAGGCCGCACTGGTGGATTTCACGCTGCGCTTGCGACCGGGTGAAACCGTCGCGCTGGTGGGCGCAAGCGGCGCGGGCAAGACGACAGTGTTCCAACTGCTGCAACGTTTCTACGACGTAGATCCAGACTCTGAAAACAACACTGCGCATACCCCGCCTGGAATACGGCTCGATGGCCTCGACGTGCGAGAAATGGCACTGGGCGACTTGCGCCAGCGCATCGGAACCGTGCCGCAGGATGCCGTAATTTTTTCCACCACGGCGAAGGAAAACATCCGCTATGGGCGACCGGACGCCAGCGACGACGAGGTCGAGGCCGCAGCACGGGGTGCCTTTGCCCATGATTTTTTGATCGCGCTCCCCGAAGGCTACGACACGTTCCTGGGCGAGCGTGGAGTGCGGCTGTCCGGAGGTCAGCGCCAACGCATTGCCATTGCCCGTGCCATGCTGAAAAACCCGCCCCTGCTGCTCCTCGACGAGGCGACCAGCGCCCTTGACGCAGAGAGCGAACGCATGGTTCAGGCGGCGCTAGATTCGGCCATGCAAAGCCATGCCGGTCAGCGCACCACGCTGGTTATCGCCCACCGCCTGGCAACGGTGCAAAACGCCGACCGCATCGTGGTACTGGACCACGGCCACATCGTGGAAGAAGGAAGGCACAGCGAACTCATGGCACGCGGTGCCACTTACGCCCGACTGGCGGCCCTGCAATTTTCTGTGTGAGTAAAAGATATCTAAAACGGAAAAATTGCCTATCCAGCAAGGGCAGCAAGCTATCAATTGAAGAGTGGAACTGGTGCCTAATGCAGCGTACCGCTCAATGCTGCCGGCAGGGGCAGCACCAGGATGCCGTCTGAGAGCAGTTCGCGCGTCTGCTCGGCGCTAGCAACGCCGCGTATGGTCCGGCTGGGCGATTCACCTTCATGTATGGCGCGCGCTTCGGTGGCGAAGCGTTCTCCCACGTCTTCTGCACGGGCCAAAGCTTCACGTGCGCGCTGCATCCATTGACCCTGACCGCCACTGTCTTGCGCAGCATTCGTGCTTGGCGGCGCTGCTGCTGTTGCCGGTGCGGCACCCCGGTTGATGCGCGGCGCACTCAGCAGCTTGTGTACCGTGCAGTTGGCGCACACGGGACACGCCACCAAGCCATCAGACAACTGGCTCTGAAAAGTGGTTTCATCTGCAAACCAGCCCTCAAACACATGGGCGTTTGCACATTGCAAATCAAGGACCTTCATCGTCGCATTCCCCAGCCGGTGCGCGTGCCCATTTCATGACGAAATCGCGTGTAACGCGAAGATGACAAAGTCACCAATGATTTGAAAATGGGGTCAGTCCCGGTGTCGCAGCAGGTAGCGATACACAAACCCCGGAAACGCCAGCGTAATGAAAAGCGTGCCAGTGACAGCATAGAACTCCCACTGCTGGGGCGCAATCTGACCGGCTCGCTTTTCCAGCAGCAGGCCCACCGCACCCACCACGAAGTACAGCACGATAAGCTCTACAAACCGCAGCACTAGGCGCTTGTGTGGCTGCAGCCGTGGGCCAAAGCCCAACACCCGGTGGTTGGCGAACGGCAGATTGGCTGCCACGCAGGCCAGCAAGATCACGAGCCAGACGGCCCCGGTTTGCGACACTGAACCTACAACCTCAAGTCGCGAGCGAACGCAGGATGGCGTCGCTGCACAAAGCCATTAGCCCGCCCGGAAGTATGCCCAGAACGAACAACAGTGCACCGTTGAGCGTCAGCACCATGCGCACGTCGAATGGAGCCTGAATGGCGGCGGTCTGCACTGGCGCATCGAAATACATCACTTTCACCACGCGCAGGTAATAGAAAGCACCCACCAGCGACATCATCACAGCGAACACTGCGAGCACGATGTAGGGCGTCTGACCTGAAGCAACCAAAGCCTGCAGCACCGACAGCTTGGCATAAAAACCAACCAGCGGAGGAGCCCCTGCCATTGAGAACAGGCACACGGCCAGAATGCCGGCGTAGAGTGGGCTGCGCTGGTTGAGCCCGGCCATATCTTCAATGCGGTCCCCCTCGAAGCCGCTGCGTGCCAGCAACAGGATCACACCAAACGTTGCCAGTGTGGTCAGTACATAGGTAACGACATAAAACATCGAGGCACTGTAGGCGGCCTGCACCGTCGCGGCGTCCACGCTGCCGCCGATCACACCCGACATCAGGCCCAGCAGCACAAACCCCATTTGCGAAATCGTCGAATACGCGAGCATGCGCTTGAGGTTGGTCTGCGCAATGGCTGCCAGATTCCCCAGCAAAATCGAGCCAATGGCCAGCACGCCCAGCATCTGCTGCCAATCAATCGCGAGGGGCAGCAGCCCATCGACCAGCAGCCGCATGATGATGGCAAACGCCGCCAACTTCGGCGCACCGGCAACCAGCAAGGTGACCACGGTAGGGGCGCCTTCATACACGTCCGGAACCCACATATGGAAAGGCACAGCCCCCAATTTGAACGCCAGACCAGCCACGATGAACACCAGACCAAACACCAGCACCTGGTGGCGGATCTGCCCAGCATTGACTGCCTTGAACACTTCGCCGATATCGAGCGAACCGGTGGCACCGTAGAGCATCGACAGGCCGTAGAGCAGGAAGCCGCTGGCCATAGCGCCGAGTACAAAATACTTCATCGCTGCTTCGGTAGCCACCGCATCGTCACGGCGCAGCGCCACCAAGGCATAGCTCGATAGCGTCAGCAATTCCAGACCGAGATAAATGATAAGGAAGTTGTTGCCGCCAATCATGATGAACATACCCAGCAGCGAGAACATGCTGAGCGTGAACAGCTCCCCTCCGCGCAGCATGCCACGGTCGCCAGCGTAGGGTCGCCCATAAACGAGGGTGACCATCAACGCTACGGTAGCAAAACACTTGAGCCAATTGCCCATGGCGTCGCTGACAATCATGTTGCCAAAGCCATAGAAAGTATTGCCGCGGCTGGCGTAAACACCCTGCAGCACTGCCACCAGCGTCAGCGTCAACATAGACAGAAAATAAGTGCCAGTGCGGCGCGGGCTGGTGACCATCAAGTCGACCAGTGCGATCACGCAGGTCATGACCAGCAGCACTATCTCGGGGTAAATCGCAAGCCAACTGATGTTGTCAATCATCGGGGTACTCTTTTTCGATCAGGTCAGTTCAGCTTGGACAGGGCCACGTGCTTAAGAAGCTTGGCTACCGAAGCGTCCGTCACGTCGGTCACTGGCTGCGGGTACAGGCCCATGGCAAGAATAGCCACGGTAAGTAAGCCGAGCACGAAGAATTCGCGGCGGCCGAGATCGAGCATCGCGCGCACGTTCGCATTGCCCGGCGTGCCCAGGTACACACGTTTAAACATCCACAGGCTGTAGGCCGCGCCCCAAATAATCGCCGTGGCGGCGGCCATGCCAATCCAAAAGTTGTATTTGACGGCGGCCAGAATCACCATCCACTCGCCGACGAAACCTGCCGTGCCGGGCAACCCGCAATTGGCCATGGCAAACAACAGAGCGAAGGCGGCGAAATTGGGCATTGTGTTGACCACACCGCCGTAGTCGGCAATTTCACGCGAATGCACCCTGTCATACAGCACACCAATCGAAAGGAACATGGCGGCAGAGACAAAGCCGTGCGCAATCATCTGAGCAATACCGCCCGAGACGCCCAAATCATTAAAGATGAAAAAACCCAAAGTCACAAAACCCATGTGCGCGACGGACGAATAGGCAACAAGCTTCTTCATGTCCTTCTGCACCATTGCCACGAGGCCGACGTAGATCACCGCAATGAGAGACAACGCGATCATCAGCCATGCCCACTCACGCGAGGCATCTGGCGCAATTGGCAGCGAGAAGCGCAGGAAACCATAAGCGCCCAGCTTCAGCATGATGGCCGCCAGCACGGCAGAACCACCCGTGGGCGCTTCCACGTGCACGTCGGGCAGCCAAGTGTGGACAGGCCACATCGGAACCTTCACGGCAAACGCCGCAAAGAAAGCGAAGAACAGCATGGTCTGCGCATGTGCCGAAAGCGGCAATGCATGCCAATCCGCGATGTCGAAACTGCCTCCGGCCTCGTTGTAGAGGTAGAGCATGGCAATCAGCATTAGCAGAGAGCCAAGCAAGGTGTACAGAAAGAACTTAAAGGCCGCGTAAATTTTGCGCGGGCCGCCCCAGATACCGATGATCAGGTACATGGGAATCAGCGTGCCCTCGAAGAACACGTAGAACAGCATGCCATCAAGGGCGCTGAACACACCAATCATCAAGCCCGAAAGAATCAGGAACGCGCTCATGTACTGGTTAACACGCGTAGTGATCGACTGCCACGAAGCAATCACCACGATCACCGTAATGAATGCGGTGAGGGGAACGAACCAGAACGAAATCCCGTCCACGCCTACGTGGTAAAAGATTTGAAAGGTATCGATCCAATGCGCCTTCTCGACAAATTGCATGTCGGCCGTGCCTGGAACAAAACCAGCCATCAGAGGGAAAGTTACGACCAAACCAGCCAACGCACCCGCCAGCGCCAGCCAGCGAACAACACCTGCGTGCTCGTCGCGGCTAAAAGCCAGCAGAAGGACACCAAACGCGATTGGCGTCCAGATAGCAAGACTCAACACACCCATTTTTATTCTTCCCCTACTTGTTGAGCCAGACGAAGTACGTCATGAGCACGAAAATGCCCAAAATCATCACGAGCGCGTAGTGGAAGACATAGCCTGTCTGCACGCGCCGTACCACGCCCGCGATCCAGCCCACCAACTTCCACGAGCCGTTCACCAGCACACCATCAATCACCGCCTGATCGCCGCCCTTCCACAAAGCCACGCCAAGCCCGCGTGCTGCGCGCACAAGGATGTTTTCGTTGATCCAGTCCAGGTAGTACTTGTTCTCGAGCAAGATATACACCGGTTGGAAGATTCGCTTGATGGCAGTAGGAAGCGCCGGGTTCACCATATACATGTAGTACGAGGCGGCAACGCCGGCCATCGCAAGCCAGAACGGTGCAGCAGTCAAACCATGCAGTGCCATTGCGACTGGGCCGTGGAATGACTCGGCGAGTTCAGCCATCGCGGGGTGACGTACCGCATCCACGGCGATGACATCCTTGAAAAAATTGCCAAACAGCATGGGGTCGATCGCGAGGAAGCCGATGACCACTGACGGGATAGCCAGCAACACCAGAGGCACTGTCACTACCCAGGGAGATTCATGCGGCTTGCTGTGATCGTCCTGGTGGTGGTGTGCATCAGGTTCTGAGTCAGCCGCGGGGTGGTGCGCATCCGGGTTCTGGTCGAAACGTTCCTTGCCATGGAACACCAGGAAATACAAGCGGAACGAATAGAAAGCCGTGACAAACACGCCGGCGAGCACTGCGAAGGTGGCGAAACCGGCGGCAGGCAGATTGCTTGCGTGCACCGCTTCGATAATGCTGTCCTTGGAGTAAAAACCAGCAAAAAGTGGCATACCAATAAGCGCCAGAGAGCCCAGCAAAAAGGTAATCCACGTGATCGGCATGTACTTGCGCACACCACCCATCCAACGAATGTCTTGGTTATGGTGCATGCCGATAATCACCGAACCGGCGCCTAGGAACAGCAGTGCCTTAAAGAACGCATGGGTCATCAAGTGAAACACGGCTGGCGAATAGGCCGACGCACCAAGCGCCACCGTCATGTATCCAAGCTGCGAGAGCGTTGAGTACGCAATCACACGTTTGATATCGTTCTGAATGATGCCCAAGAAGCCCATGAAAAGTGCCGTGATGGCACCAATCACCAGGATGAAGTTCAGTGCCGTGTCCGACAACTCGAACAGTGGCGACATACGCGCCACCATGAAAATGCCGGCGGTCACCATGGTAGCCGCGTGAATCAACGCCGAGATGGGCGTCGGGCCTTCCATGGAATCGGGCAGCCATACGTGCAGGGGAAATTGCGCGCTCTTACCCATAGCACCGATGAACAAACAAATGCAGATCACGGTGATTAGCATCCACGAGGTACCAGGGAACGTCGATGCGCCGAGTTCAGCTGCTTTGGCAAACACCTCACCGTAGTTGAGCGTATTGGCGTTGGCCGCGATCAGTCCGATGCCCAGAATAAAGCCGAAGTCGCCCACACGGTTCACGAGGAACGCCTTCATATTGGCAAAGATGGCCGAAGGCTTGTTGAACCAGAACCCGATAAGCAAATACGACACCAGACCCACCGCCTCCCAGCCGAAGAACAGCTGCAGCATGTTGTTGCTCATTACAAGCATCAGCATCGAGAAAGTGAACAGCGAGATGTAGGAGAAGAAACGGTTGTAGCCCTCGTCTTCTTCCATGTAGCCAATGGTGTAGATATGCACCATGAGCGAGACAAAAGTCACTACGCACATCATCATGGCCGTGAGGCTGTCGATGAGGAAGCCAACTTCCATCTTCAGGTCGCCAACGACCATCCAGGTGTAAATGGTTTCGTTGAAGTGCGCACCATCGATCGCCACGCTCTTAAGCGTCATGGCAGAAATCACGAAGGAGACGAGCACCCCCAGAATCGTCAAGGTGTGGCTCGCACGCTTGCCGAGCCAATTGCCGCCAAAGGTAGTGCCGAAAATACCGGCGAGCAACGCACCCACCAAAGGTGCCAGCGGCACGATCAACAGGGTGGAAGCAGAGAGAGTTTGACTCATTGTGAGAAGCCTTGCGTGTCTGTCGCCTCAACCCCGCAGGGTGTCGAGCGCGTCCGCATTGATGTTGGACTTGTTGCGGAACAAAAGCACCAGGATGGCCAGGCCAATGGCCGATTCGGCGGCTGCTACCGTGAGGATGAAGAACACAAACACTTGACCATGCATATCACCCAGGTAATGAGAGAACGCGACGAAGTTCATGTTCACCGCCAGCAGCATCAGCTCGATCGCCATCAGCAGAACAATCAGGTTCTTACGGTTGAGAAAGATACCGATTACTGCAAGCGCAAACAGCATCGCGCCCAGTGAAAGGAAGTGGCCCAGTGTCAAGCTCATGCCTTGTTCTCCTGCGCCGGCACTTCGGCGGATGGTTCGGGGGCTGGCACGGTCGCTGCAAGCTTCACGATGCGCATACGGTCTTGTGCACGCACCCGTACCTGCAGCGAAGGATTAATAGCCTTGCTGTCCTTGCGCCGACGCAGTGTCAGGGCAATCGCTGCGACCATCGCCACCAACAAAATTACGGCAGCAATTTCTACGGGCAACAGGTATTGGGTGTACATCAGTACCCCGAGTGCTTTGGCATTCGAGAAAGGTATGACTTGGCCAGCTGCATTCAGCGCGGCAGCCATGGCTTTCGGTTCTTCCATGCCGCGAAAGCCCGACATTAATACAGCGGCCATTTCAAGCGCAATCAGCGCACCAATCGTGGCTGCCAGTGGAAAGTGTCTCCAGAAACCCTGGCGCACACCCGACATATCGATATCGAGCATCATCACCACAAACAGGAACAGCACCATCACCGCGCCCAAATACACAAGTACCAGCACGATGGCAAGGAACTCTGCGTTCAGCAGCAACCACAGCCCCGATGCCTGCGAAAAAGCCAGCATTAAGTGCAAAACCGCATGCACCGGATTGCGCGCAGTAACGACCCGGAAGGCCGCATACAGCAGCACTACCGAGAAGAGATAGAAAAAACCAGTCTTGGCATCCATGAATCGGTTCTTTTCAAGAAGTCTCGCGTGGGGGCCGTCCCGCTTCAGCGGTACGGCGCGTCCGCTGCTCGGGCAGCAGCAATTTCCGCTTCGTAGCGGTCGCCCACTGCCAGCAGCATGTCTTTGGTGAAATACAGGTCGCCGCGTTTTTCGCCGTGGTATTCAAAAATATGCGTTTCCACGATCGAATCGACCGGGCAACTTTCTTCACAAAACCCGCAAAAAATGCACTTGGTCAAGTCAATGTCGTAACGCGTCGTACGGCGCGAACCATCGTCACGTACTCCCGATTCGATGGTGATGGCCAGCGCAGGGCACACCGCCTCGCACAGTTTGCAAGCAATGCAACGTTCTTCACCGTTGTCGTACCGGCGCAAAGCGTGCAAGCCTCGAAACCGGGGCGACAAAGGTGTTTTTTCTTCGGGAAACTGGACGGTGACCTTGCGGCGAAACGCATAACGTCCCGTCAACACCATGCCCTTGACCAGCTCCACCAGCATGAAGCTTTTGAAGAAATCCTTGATTGAAAATGATGCAGCAGAAACGGCAGCCATAAAGTTCTCCGCTTATTTCCAGATGTTCCAGGGCGAGAGCAGCCAGCCCGCAACCACGAGCAGCCACACCAGCGTGACCGGAATGAAGATCTTCCAACCCAGACGCATGATCTGGTCGTAGCGGAAGCGCGGAAAGGTGGCACGGATCCAGATGAACATGGACACGACGACAAACGTCTTGATGCCCAGCCAGATCCAGCCAGGAATGAAATCAAGTGCGGCAAATGGAGACAGCCAACCACCGAGGAACATGATGACCGCTGTAATGGATACCAGCCACATGCTCGCGTACTCGGCGAGGAAGAAAATGGCGAAACCCATGCCGGAATACTCCACCATATGGCCAGCGACAATCTCAGCCTCCCCCTCGACGACGTCGAAAGGATGGCGATTCACTTCTGCCACACCCGATACCAGGTAGACGATGAAAATCGGCAGCAGAGGCAGCCAGTTCCACGACAAGAACGACAGGCCATAGGCAGTCATCGAGCCGCGTGCCTGACCCATCACTATTTCGGTCAGATTCATGCTGCCAGAGACCATGATGATTACCAAAAAGCAAAAACCCATGGCAATCTCGTAGCTGACCATTTGCGCAGAAGCGCGCATGGCCCCCAGGAAAGCATATTTTGAGTTCGACGCCCATCCCGCGATGATCACGCCATAAACCTCGATCGAGGTGATGGACATGAGCAAAAGCAAACCAGCGTTGACATTGGTGAGCGCCACTTCGGGCCCGAACGGAATGACCACCCACGCAGCCAGCGCCGGCATGATCGCCATTACCGGACCGAGCACAAACAGCCCTTTCGACGCAGCCGTCGGTTGGATGATTTCCTTGGTGAGCAGCTTAAGCGCGTCAGCGATCGGCTGCAGCAGCCCAAAGGGGCCCACGCGGTTGGGGCCGTGACGCACTTGCATGAAACCCAATAGCTTGCGTTCCCACAGCGTCAGATAGGCAACAGCCCCCATCAAGGGCAGCACCACGACGACGATTTTGATCAAAATCCAGAGCACCGGCCAAGCAATACCCGTCCACCACGCCTGATCAAGCAGGTGTAGTCCCGCGTTGTAGATCAAGTCGATCATGGCTGGGCCTCCGCACCACCGGCAAGGCCGTCGTGTGTCGCTTGCAGGGACGGAGAACGCCGCACCAAACCGTCGAGTCTGTAGATAGCCGCAGCGACTGGCGCCTCCCCGGCCACGCCCGTCAAGTCCGACACCACCGCACTGGAGCTGTTGTCAAGTTGCTCCGGCGGTACGGACAAGTTGGCGCCGTTAGTGCCTTCCGTGATCTGTGCAAGCACCTGCTGGGACGTTTCGAAATCGATCCCGGCGCCGCCCATGAGGTTGGACAACACGCGCAGCACTTTCCAGCCGGGCCGAGTTTCGCCCAGGGGGCGCACGACGGCGTGAAAGCTCTGCAACCGCCCTTCTGCGTTGACAAAGCTACCAGATGTTTCGGTAAACGGCGCAATGGGAAGCAGCACGTCGCTGAAAGCCATATTGGTTTTGAACGGGCTAAGCGTCACCACCATGGCCGCACTTGCGAGTGCGGCGTTGGCGCGTGCGCCGTCGGCGCTGTCAAATTCCGGCTCGGTATTGAGCAAGAGCACACCCTTGAGGGCGCCGCCAAGCATCTGTCCGGCATTCAGACCACCCGCATCGGGCAGTGCACTTACCCATTGAGCACCCACAGTATTGGCCGCTTCAGTGAGGTAGCCCACGGTAGCGCCGGTCTGCTCGCCAATCCAGTTGCACAGTGCCAGCAATTGCGATGCCTGGCTGTGGTGCGCCGCAGCGTTGCCAAGCAAGATGGCCTTTTGTTCACCGCGCAGCAAAGCCGCAGCGATGGAAGATGCAGCTTCACCCGGTTGGCCTGCGCTTACCGGCGCTTGCATTTGGCGTGCTTGTGCAACGGCGCCGGCCACTTCCGCCAGGACCCGCAACCATTCAGATGCTGGCGCCGCGATGGCGTGGGGGACGGGCATAGCCCAATCTGGAACGGCCACATTGACCGAGCCGACGACGCAGCCCTTGCGTGCCGCCTGGCGAATGCGCTGGGCGAACAAAGGGTGGTCCTTGCGAACGTTAGAGCCCACGACCAGTACGGACTCCAGCGTAGACAGCGACGCAATCGAACGTCCCAGCCAACGCACGCCGGGTGCAGATGAGAACTCCGCATTGCGCAAACGGTAATCAATGTTGCCGCTGCCAATGCCGCGCACCAGCGCACCGGCCAGGTACAGTTCTTCGAGCGTGCTGTGTGGGCTCACCAACGCGCCGATGCTGGCAGCGCCATGTTCGGCCTCAATGTCCTGCAAGCCATTGGCAACGTATTCCAACGCGGTCTGCCAATCCACTTCACGCCACTCGCCACCCTGCTTGAGCATAGGGTGCTCCAGGCGGTCGGGGCTAGAGAGCGCCTCGTACGAGAAACGGTCGCGGTCGGCAATCCAGCACTCGTTCACGTCTTCGTTCTCAAACGGAAGTACCCGCATTACACGGTGGTTTTTGACCTGCACGATGAGGTTCGCGCCCGTGGAGTCGTGGGGACTGATGGACTTGCGACGCGAGAGCTCCCAAGTGCGGGCGCTGTAGCGGAACGGTTTACTGGTAAGGGCACCTACTGGGCAGATGTCGATCATGTTGCCCGAAAGCTCAGAGTCGATAGTGTCGCCGGCGACGGTGGTGATCTCGGAGTACTCGCCGCGATGGATCATGCCGAGCTCCATCACGCCGCCGATTTCCTGGCCAAAGCGGATGCAACGTGTGCAATGAATGCAACGCGTCATCTCTTCCATAGAGATCAGTGGCCCCACTTCCTTGTGCAGCACGACGCGTTTTTCTTCGTCGTAGCGCGATGCCGACGCGCCGTAGCCGACCGCGAGATCCTGCAACTGGCATTCACCACCCTGATCGCAGATAGGGCAATCGAGCGGGTGGTTGATGAGCAGAAACTCCATGACGGACTTCTGCGCTTTGATGGCCTTGTCACTGGTAGTGCGCACCACCATACCCTGCGTCACCGGCGTGCAGCAGGCAGGCATGGGCTTGGGCGCCTTTTCTACGTCCACCAAGCACATGCGGCAGTTGGCCGCAATTGTGAGCTTCTTGTGGTAACAAAAATGCGGAATGTAAGTGCCCGCCTTTTCGGCTGCATGCATCACCATGCTGCCTTCGGCGATTTCTACCTTCTTGCCGTCGAGTTCGATTTCAACCATATGCTTTTCTCATGGTCAGGCCGAGGCCGACGTCCTGGGATTCGTCTTGGGAATCATCGCTTCGAATTCGTTGCGGAAATGCTTAAGCATGGCGCGCACCGGCATGGCCGCCGCATCACCCAGCGCGCAAATCGTGCGCCCCATAATGTTGGCAGCTACTTCGTCGAGCACGTCCATGTCTGCCTGCCTGCCTTCGCCGCGATGGATGCGGTCCACCAAGCGCCACAACCAACCCGTGCCTTCGCGGCACGGCGTGCACTGGCCGCACGATTCGTGCATGTAGAAGTAAGACAGGCGTTTGAGCGATTCCACCATGCAACGGCTGTCGTCTAGGACGATGACCGCTCCCGAGCCCAGCATGGAACCGGCCTTTGAGATGGAGTCGTAGTCCATCGTACAGTCCATCATGATCCCAGCAGGCAACACTGGCGACGACGAGCCGCCGGGAATGACTGCCTTGAGCTGTCGGCCCTTGCGCACACCGCCAGCGAGCTCCAGCAGCTTGGCAAACGGCGTGCCCATAGGCACTTCGTAATTGCCAGGCAATTCAACATCGCCAGAAACAGAGAAAATCTTGGTACCGCCGTTGTTCGGCTTGCCGCAGGCCAGGTACGCAGCGCCGCCGTTGCGAATAATCCAAGGGACTGCCGCAAAAGTTTCGGTGTTGTTGATGGTGGTCGGCTTACCGTACAGACCAAAGCTTGCCGGAAATGGTGGCTTGAACCGTGGCTGACCCTTCTTGCCTTCAAGCGATTCCAGCAAGGCGGTTTCTTCCCCGCAGATATACGCACCGAATCCGTGGTGGGCATGCAGCTGAAAATCGAAACCGCTGCCGAGAATATTGCCGCCCAAATAACCCGCAGCACGCGCTTCTTCCAGAGCCGCTTCAAACCGCTCGTAGACCTGGAAAATTTCGCCGTGGATGTAGTTGTAGCCCACACTGATGCCCATGGCATAGGCAGCGACGATCATTCCCTCGATCACGCTGTGCGGGTTGTACATGAGGATGTCGCGGTCCTTGCACGTACCGGGTTCACCCTCGTCCGAATTGCACACCAGATACTTCTGGCCTGGGAACTGGCGCGGCATGAAACTCCACTTCAGGCCCGTCGGGAAACCTGCGCCGCCTCGACCGCGCAAACCCGATTCCTTCATCGTCGCTATGACCTGGACCTGCGTCAAGGCAGCTGCGCCGTCGGCACCAAGAAGCATGCGCAAAGCTTGGTAGCCACCGCGCGCCTCGTAATCCTTGAGAGTCCAGTTGGCACCATTAAGCCCCGCATAAATCTGGGGCTCGATATGGCGTCCATGAAAACAGGTTTCCACGCCTGCAGCCTGGAACTGAGAGAGCACCTGAACCGCCTTCATGCTTGACCCTCGGCAGAACGCAAGCTGTCGACGAGCTGATCAAGCTTGTCGTCGGACATGAAGCTGCACATGGAACGGTCGTTCACCAGCATGACTGGGGCGTCGGCGCACGCACCGAGACATTCACATTGTTGCAAAGTAAACATGCCGTCTGCCGTCGTATCTCCCATAGAGATACCCAGCTTCTTCTCTAGGTACTCCAGTGCCTTGCCACCATCGCGCAGCAAACAGGGCAAATTGGTGCACACGTTGAGCTTGTACTTGCCCACCTGCTGTTGGTTGTACATGTTGTAGAAAGTGGTCACTTCGTGAACAGCGATCTGCGGCATGCCAAGGTACTCAGCAATATCAACTTCAGCAGCATCGCTGATGAAGCCTTGTTCTTGCTGCACGATGGCCAAACAGGCCATTACGGCGGATTGCTTTTGGTCTGCCGGATATTTGGCGACTTCGCGTGCGAAGCGCGAGAGGATGGCGTCAGAAATCATCGATCAATCTCTCCGAACACGATGTCCATGGTGCCAATAATGGCCACCACGTCTGCGATCATGTGGCCCTTGACCATTTCGTTCATGGCAGCCAGATGCGCAAAGCCAGGCGCCCGGATCTTGAGACGATAGGGTTTGTTGGCACCATCGCTTACCAGGTAAATACCGAATTCGCCCTTCGGGTGCTCCACAGCCGCATACGCCTCACCTTCGGGCACATGCATACCTTCCGTGAACAACTTGAAATGGTGGATCAAGTCCTCCATGCCGGTCTTCATGGACTCGCGGCTTGGGGGAGCCACCTTATTGTTGTCGGTAATGACTGGACCAGGGTTCTTGCGCAACCAGTCCACGCACTGCTTAATGATGCGATTGGATTCACGCATCTCCTGCACACGCACCAAGTAGCGGTCGTAGCAGTCGCCAGTGACACCTACGGGCACGTCAAAGTCCAATTTGTCGTACACCTCATACGGCTGGGTCTTGCGCAAGTCCCACACCACACCCGAGCCACGCAGCATGGGCCCCGTCATACCCAGATTCAGAGCCCGCTCAGCACTTACGACGCCCACGCCAACGGTGCGCTGCTTCCAGATGCGGTTGTCAGTTAGCAAGACTTCGTATTCGTCCACACACTTGGGAAAGCGCTGTGTGAAATTTTCGATGAAATCAAGCAAAGAACCCTTTCGGTTCTCATTGCGCGCCTCAAGCGACTTGGCGTTGCGCACCTTGCTTGCCTTGTACTGCGGCATGCTGTCGGGCAAATCGCGGTACACGCCGCCCGGTCGGAAGTAGGCGGCATGCATGCGTGCGCCCGATACCGCCTCGTACATGTCGAACAAGTCTTCCCGCTCACGGAAGGTGTAGATCAGAATAGTTGAACTGCCGCAGTCGTTGCCGTGCGAGCCGAGCCACATCAGGTGGTTCATCAGCCGCGTAATTTCCGAGAACATCACCCGGATGTACTGCGCGCGCAGCGGCACCTCAATACCCAACAATTTTTCAATCGCCAGGCAGTACGCGTGCTCATTGCACATCATCGAGACGTAATCCAGCCGATCCATATAGGGCAGCGACTGGATGAAAGTCTTGTGCTCAGCGAGCTTCTCGGTTGCACGGTGCAGCAACCCGATGTGCGGGTCGGCACGCTGCACGACCTCGCCATCGAGCTCGAGCACCAGGCGCAGCACGCCGTGGGCAGCCGGGTGCTGGGGCCCCAGATTCAGGGAATAGTTCTTGATTTCAGCCATGGCAATCCGTCAGCACGCGTCAGTGCAGGCCTCCGTATTTGTCTTCGCGGATGATGCGGGGCGTCACTTCGCGCGGCTCAATCGTCACCGGCTCGTAGATCACGCGGCGCTGGTCTGCGTCGTAGCGCATTTCGACATGGCCTGACAATGGAAAGTCCTTGCGGAATGGGTGACCAATGAAACCGTAATCGGTGAGGATGCGGCGCAGGTCACCGTGTCCATCAAAAACCACGCCATACAGGTCAAAAGCTTCGCGCTCGTACCAGATGGCGGAATTCCACAGATCACTGACCGAGGCCACGAGAGGGAAATCGTCGTCGGGGCAAAACACCTTGACGCGCACACGCTGATTCAGACTTACCGAAAGCAACTGCGAGACAACGCTATAGCGCGAACCCTCAGTACCAATATCGCCGTAGGTCGAATAATCCACACCACACAGGTCAATCAATTGCTCAAAGCGGCAAGCCGGCGTGTCGCGCAGCGTTTGCATCGCCTCGTGGTAGCGAGCAGGCAACACCTCGGCAATCACCTGCCCCAGCACAACGTGCACGCTGCGCGCAGCCTCGCCCAGCGCGTTGGCAACAGCATCGCGAACAGCCTCGGGGCGCATAGCAACTGATGTCATGGATATAAGCCCCTCAAGCGCGCGCGATGGTGTTGGTGCGGCGAATTTTCTGCTGCAACTGGATGATCCCGTAGATCAATGCCTCTGCCGTCGGCGGGCAGCCCGGCACGTACACATCCACCGGCACAATGCGGTCACAACCGCGCACCACGGAATAACTGTAGTGGTAGTAACCACCACCATTGGCACAAGAACCCATGGACAACACCCAGCGCGGCTCACTCATCTGGTCGTAAACCTTGCGCAGGGCGGGCGCCATCTTGTTGCACAGCGTGCCGGCGACGATCATGAGGTCAGACTGGCGCGGGCTGGCTCGAAACACTTCCGCACCGAAACGACCAATGTCGTAGCGCGCCGCCGCCGCATGCATCATCTCGACCGCACAACAAGCCAAACCAAAGGTCATGGGCCAGAGCGAACCGGTCTTGGCCCAGTTCACCACCGAGTCGTAGCTCGTGGTGACAAAGC
>JBQMQB010000005.1:0-5598 GCA_052172715.1 Giesbergeria sp.
TGCCGTGCAAAGCGAGCAGGCCAGGCGGAAGCAAGCGCAAAGGGGGAACCAGAGGAATGTCGGCCATGAAGCACCGATTTTGACCCACGGGACCGGTCGGCATCGCTTATGAATGCAGCCCCCTCTCAAGTCGGGGGCAGCAGCAGCGAAAGGATCAGCCCACAGCCTCGGGCAGCAGACCTCTATCGACGTAGACCACCAAGGTTTCAAGCTGTGCCACTTCGGTGTCTGCTACCAGCGCCTGGGCGCTGACCTGCACGGAATCAGTGCCGATCTGGCGGCAGGTGATTTCAAAAACGACGTCTTGCCCTGGCAGCACCGGGCGTTTGAAAGCGCAGCGCCGCACCGACGCCAGCACGCCGATGCGTTCGCCGGGCAAGGACTGCACGTAGGCATCGGCACTCAGCAGCCCGGCACCGGCAAGCTGGGTCACCGCTTCAATCAACATGACACCAGGCACCAGCGGGTAACCGGGGAAATGCCCCTGAATCACGGCGTTGTCCAGCGGCCAGTGGGCAATCGCGGTGTAGCGGCGCGGGCCCAGGGCAATCAGTTGCTTGCAGGCAAATATGGGTCCCCGATGGGGCAACAATTGTTCAATCGCCTGGCGATCCAGAGTGAACGGAAACGCTGCAATGGCGTGTGTCATGGGGCTTAGGGGGCAGTAAACCGGCGTGCGATCAGCGATACATTGCTGCCGCCGAATGCGAAAGAGTTGGACATCACCGCCTCCACATGACAACCGTGGCGTGCCTGCAGCGCGATGTAGTCCAGATCACAGCGTGGATCCGGCTGGTCCAGATGGGCCGTGGGAGGCAGAGAACCGCTGTTAAGCGCCTCGATGCTCAGCGCCAGCTCCAGGGCCCCGGTGGCGCCGATCAGGTGCCCATGCATGGACTTGGTGGAGCTCACGGCAAGCTGGCGGGCGGCGCTGCCAAAGGCTTTGTGGATGGATTGCGTTTCAATCACGTCGCCCGCATCGGTGGCGGTGCCATGGGCATTGAGGTACTGGATCTGCTCTGGCGCCAGGCCAGCTTCCTGCAGTGCCTGCTCCATGGCATGGGCTTGGCCGTCGACACTGGGCGCGGTCAGGTGTTGTGCGTCACTGCTGCACCCGTAGCCAGCCAGTTCGGCCAGTACCCGCGCACCCCGTTGGGTGCTGCGTGCGGCGCTTTCAAGTACCAATGCAGCGGCCCCTTCGCCAATCACAAAGCCACTGCGGTCACGGGAGAACGGGCGGCAGCTGCGCGACGGGTCGTGGGCATCGGGCTTTGCCATGACGCGCAAGGCATTCCAGGCCATCATGGCGCCCGGGTTGAGCATGGCTTCGGTGCCCACCACCACCGCCGCATCCAGATAGCCATGGCGGATGGCGCGATAGGCTTCGCCGATGGCAATGGCCGAAGAGGCGCAGGCGACCGAATAGGTGTTGCTGGGCCCCAGCAGGCCGTAGCGCATGGTGATGGCGGCCGCCGCGGCGTTCGCCATGATGCGCGGCACCGTCAGCGGGTGCATGACAGTCGGGTCTTTGTGCCGCAGGTTGGGGTCCGACAGCGTGGCGTAAAACCGCGCGTACAGGCTGTCACTGGTTTGGGCGCCGCCAAAGCCAATGCCAACGAAGACGCCCACGCGCCGCGCGTCGGTGGGAGGGCACGAAAAATCAGCCTCGGCAACGGCCTGTGCGGCGGCCACCAGAGCGAACTGGGTAGCGCGATCAAGCCCCTGATCGGCGCGCCCAAGCAGGGTGTGCGGGTCTGCGCTGGCCTGGGCCACTACGAGGTGGGGGAGCCTCGCCGCGATATCGGGCGGGCATGGGCCAATGCCGCTGCGCGCTTGCAGGGCCGCAGCAAATGCGCTGGCTTTGTCGGCCCCAAGAGGGCAAATGATGCCGGAGCCGGTGACAACGACCTTGTTCACAAACCGCCGATTAGTGCGCGGCGACTGGGGCCTGCGATGCGGTGTGCTCCTGAACCGTGGTGGTGATGGACGCCACCATCTCGGCAAAGGTCATGGGCAGAAAAATCATCGGGTCTGGTATCTGGAAACCGTATTTGTCTTCGATTTCAAACAGCATTTCGACCAGCCCCAGAGAGTCCAGCCCCAAATCGGAAACTTTCAATTCTGGGCTCTCGAATTTCTGGGGATCAACGCCTGCCGTCTCCACTAAATAACTCTTGATTTGGTCAAATAACATGCTGGCTGTCGGATTAACGTGGGTGGCCAATTGTATCGGAACCGGGTGATTCAAAGCTTGCAGAGCGAGGGCTGCGCACCCCTTCCCTGGCGCTGATGTTCGACGGGGTTGGCGGCTCTTTCCTGCGATTTCACGTGCTTTAGAATCCACTGCCTTTGTGTCCCGCCGTACAGATTCCATCGACCATCTTGATTATGGCTACGCTGGAAATAATAGCCAATTGACTTAAGCCCGCAGTAATTCATGAGCAAGACGTTTGGCCGAAGAGTCGCTGTCACCGGCCTGGGAATGGTGAGCCCCTTTGGCGGTGACACAGACGACTTCTTTGCCCGGATCATGTGCGGAGAATCCGCCATCCGTCTTTATGAGCACCCCACCTCCCCTTCCCGGCTGGTGCAGCCTGCGGTGACCTGTGCCTCGTTTGACTCTAAAAAATCCATTGGCCATGCGATCACCCATGTAACGGATCGCTACAGCCAGCTGGGGGTGGCTGCGGCATTTTCAGCCTGGGACGATGCCGGTTTGGCACGCGAGGGGGCAGGCTCTGACGACTACGGCGTTTCCTGGGGCACAGGCACAGGCGGCATGTTGACCTATGAAAAGGGTTATGGCGACATCTACCTGCAGGGCAAGCAGCGTATCTCGCCGTTGTCGGTGCCAATGGCCATGAACAACGCTGCGGCTTCCCATATCGCCATGGCTTTGGGGTTGGGCAGTGCCTGCCTGACCTATTCGGTGGCCTGTGCGTCTTCCACGGTTTCCATCGGCGAGGCGTTTCGCCGCATTCAGCGCGGCGAGTCGTCCTTGATCGTTGCGGGCGGCTCTGAGTCGCCGCTGGCGTTCACCATCATGCGCGCCTGGGAGGCGATGCGGGTGGTGGCGTCAGGCGATGCACACACGGCATACCGCGCATGCCAACCCTTTCAAAAAGGGCGCAAGGGCCTGGTGCTGGGCGAGGGTGCGGCTGCTCTGGTGCTGGAAGACTGGGAGCATGCACAGCAGCGCGGCGCACGTATCTACTGTGAACTGGCCGGTTTTGGGCAAAGCTGCGACCACACCCATCTGGTACGGCCTGATGCGCAAGGCCAATCCAGAGCGATAGTGGCGGCACTGCGTGAAGCGCAACTCGCGCCGGCACAAGTGGGCTATGTGAACGCCCATGGCACCGCGACGGCGGAAGGTGACCCGATTGAAATCAGTGCGCTGCGGCAGGTGTTCGGCGCCGACGCAGAGCATCTGGCGGTGAGCGCCACCAAATCGATGCACGGACATTCTCTGGGCGCGGTCGGTGCGATGGAGGCCTTGATCACGGTGCTGGCATTGGCCCGGCAGGCAATACCGCCCACAGCACATCTGGAGCAAGTCGCAGAGGACTGTCGGGGCGTGCGCCATGTGATGGGCGAGGGATTGCGCGATGTGCCATTGCAGGCAGCCCTCAGCAACTCGTTTGCTTTTGGAGGCAGCAACGCGGTGCTCGCCTTTCGTGTCAGCAGCCATGCGTAACGCTGCTGGAAAATCGTTTCTTTAATGCAGTTCTTTCGCCATCTGTATGCCGCCGCGCGGCTGCGCTTTGCTCTTTTGACGCTGGGTGTGGGGTGTTTGTTGTGGACGGTACTGGCCTTTCCCCTGAGCCTGGTCTTGCCCCGCCGCTGGGGTATGTGGGTGGGGCGCTGGATGGCAACGCTCGGGTTTCGGCTTTACATCTGGCTGTTGGGTGCCATTGGTCTGGGGCGCTTTGACATTACCGCGCTGGATGCGCTGCGCGGCGCTGGCCCCTTGGTATTGGCCGTCAACCACCCGGGCCTGCTGGATGCGCTGATGGTGCTGTCGCGGTTGCCGAATGTGACCTGCATTTTTAAGGCTTCGCTGATGCGCAACCCCTTGTGGGGGGCAGGTGCCCGTCTGGCTGGCTACATTCGCAACGACCTGTTTCTGGGGGCCGTGAATCTGGCGGTAGACGAATTGCACCGCGGCAGCCAGCTCTTGTTGTTTCCCGAGGGGACACGCAGCGATCCGATGCCATTGGGGGAATTCCAGATCGGTGCGGCGTATGTGTCGTATCGCTCTGGCATTCCGATCCAGACCCTCATCATCGAGCAAGACAGCCGGTTTTTGGGCAAGGGCTGGCCATGGCTCAAACGCCCCGACATGCCCATGCACTTTCGCATTCGCCTGGGTCAGCGCTTTGATCCGCCGACCCATCCCAAGGCCTTCACGTTGGCCTTGCACGACTACTTCAAGAGCGAGGTTGCCCCGCTCTCTCCGGTGGAACCCGACTGATGCACACCGAGCGCACATTGCCTTCTGCCACCCATCTGGTGCTGATTCCCAGCTACAACTCTGGCCCCAAGGTCTGTGAGACCGTAACGCAAGCCCGCGCACACTGGAATCCGGTGTGGGTGGTGGTCGATGGCAGTACCGATGGCACCACCGCGGTTTTGCAGGACATGGCCACTCGCGATGACGGTTTGCGGGTTTTTGTCCTGCCGCAGAACCAAGGCAAGGGCGCCGCTGTGCTGTATGGGCTGGACCAGGCAGCAGAGCAAGGTTTCACCCATGCCTTGTGCATGGACTCTGACGGCCAGCACCCGGCGAACCTGATCGCGTCCTTCATGCAGTGCTCTGCGGCAACGCCTGCGGCCATGGTGCTGGGCGTGCCGGTATTCGATGCCAGCGCACCTGCCCTGCGCGTTTGGGGGCGCAAGGTGTCCAACGGGTGGGCCAATCTGGAAACTTTGTGGGCCGGTATTGGCGATTCGCTGTACGGTTTTCGCGTCTACCCGGTGGAGCCACTGCGCCGCGTGATGCGCGGCCAGCGCTGGATGCGCCGCTTTGATTTTGACCCCGAGGCCGCGGTGCGCTTGTGCTGGGCGGGCGTGCCGCCCATCAACCTGCCCGCACCGGTGAAGTACCTGCAGCCCCATGAGGGAGGTGTCTCTCATTTCAACTACCGCCGCGACAACCTGTTGCTGACCTGGATGCACATCCGGTTGATGCTTGGGTTTCTGTGGCGCCTGCCGACCCTCGTGCTGGGAAAACGAGGCGCTTGACTCGGCCTGAATACTCTGAGATTTATGTCCATTCCCGTTCTGATTCATCTTCTGCGTGAGCGATTTTCGTGGCACCTGCCGCCCAGGGTGCCGGAGCCGGACTTGGTCATGGAAAGCACGGCGCAAACGGCGTCTTTTTCGGAAGCGGGAGATGCGAACGGGGTATTGGCGTTTCTCTATCTGTACAACGCCTTGCAGATCACTTCGCTTTTGCAGCCGGGGAATCGGGTACTGGATTTGGCGTGTGGGCCCGCCCATCAGCTGGCGCAGATTGCCGGCCTCAACCCTGAAGTGCAGTTCATTGGCATAGACGCCTCACCGGCCATGCTGGAGTGTGCGCAGCACACTTTGGCG
>JBQMQB010000005.1:5698-11550 GCA_052172715.1 Giesbergeria sp.
GCGTGCAGCGCCATGTGACGGTGCTGGCACCGTTCATTGTCGTGTTTAGAACAGCTTTTGGACGCGTGATGGATCCACAGACCTTGCTGCGCGCCAAGGCTGCCTTTGCAGGCCTTTCAACCGTG
The DNA here is from genome assembly GCA_052172715.1 of Giesbergeria sp. Lineage (GTDB taxonomy): Bacteria > Pseudomonadota > Gammaproteobacteria > Burkholderiales > Burkholderiaceae_C > Simplicispira. The sequence goes on from JBQMQB010000005.1 coordinate 5,824, forward strand.
CAGCAAGATAATTTTCGTGCTCTGACCCAGTGGTTCCGACTCAGTGGCTACGCCTTGCCGTGCGATCTAGATGAAAGGTGAAGTGCGGCTGTACCTTGCGCGTTGAATACCGGTTGCGCATACAGCTGCAGTAGCGCCTCTCGCGCTGGCGCACTGGGCAGGCCCATGGCATTCAATTCGGCGACCTGGCTTGCCATCAGGTCCAGGAAGGCTCTGGCGTAGGGGGTGTGCAAATCCGGGCTGCGCTGGGTCAGCAGGGCATGGGCGATATGGTTGCTTTCCCAGGAGCGGTAAAGGCTCCAGATTTGCGCATCGATTTTGTCCGCGACTTCCGTCGCTGCATCTTCCTCGGCGGAACCGTTCAAACGGATTTCTTCGCCGAATGCCAGGTGAACATGCCCTTTGTGGGCGGTCAGACTGCTGTGGATTTGCGCTACGTCTTCCCCGGCAGTCTTGTGGTACCCGCCATGCTCACGCCTTAGCAGTGTTTCGCGCACCTTGTAGATGGCACAAGGCTCAAATTCGTAGGAAATAGAAACTGGAACGATGTGCAGTTTTTCAAAATTAGCGCGAGTCCCGGCGCCAGCCAAGCCCAGCATCTTGATGATGGCCGGGTCGGTGCGGTCATTGCCGTCCTTGGTGCGGCCTGGGCTTTGCGACAGCCAGATGGAATAACGCTGCTCTTCAATCTGACGCGCCAGATAGGCAGACACCTGCTTGGCACTGGTATAGACATCGCGGCGTGTGCCGCTGCGTTTGATCACCACGCCATTGAGCAGCAGCATGAGTTCGGCCACACCGGCCGTGCTCATCAAATTGTCACCCACACAGACCTTGCACGTTCCACGGCTGCTGGACAACAAGCTCAGGGAAACCAGCGCGGCGTCGGTGACGATGCAGCGGTGGTTGGAGACAAATAAAAACTTGCGGTCGGTCGGTAGCTGGTCCAACCCGGAAATGCTCAGGCCTTGCGAGGTTTCGCGAAGAACGCGCTGCAGCATCGGATCGACATAGCCAGACTGAAAGTCTTCTGTGCGAACAAGCGCATGGGTCTGCTCCACGATCGTCTGACGGGAAAGGTCCGGGAAGCACCAGCGCAACAAGGTGTTGGCCAGTGGGCTGGTCAAAAACTGGTCACGACAGCCGGCAAATTCAGAGGGATGATCGACTGTGCGCAGGCTTGAGAAATTCTGGTGCGGAGGCTGCATGCAAAAAAGGACCGGTTAAATCATGCCGCCGTTGACTGAGATGACTTGGCCGGTGATATAGGCCGCATTGTCTGAAGCAAGAAACCCCACCAGTGCAGCAACTTCTTCCGGCTTGCCTGCGCGTTTCATGGGCACCAAGTTGGCAATGGCATCGTTGTCAAAAAGATCCTTGGTCATGTCCGAGCTGATGAGGCCAGGCGCGACCACGTTGACAGTCACGCCGCGCGTGGCCAACTCCAACGCCAGTGACTTGCTCGCCGCGTGCAGTGCACCTTTGGCAGCGGCGTAATTGGTTTGGCCCCGGTTGCCGGTAATACCGGAAATTGAAGAGACGCTAATGATGCGCCCCCAGCGGGTGCGAATCATGGGCATCGACAGCGGCTGCGTGACGTTAAAGAAACCATGCAGGGAGACGTCGATCACGCGGTGCCACTGCTGGCGCTGCATCCCAGGGAAAACGGCGTCATCATGGATGCCCGCGTTGTTCACCAGCACCTGGATCGGCCCGCCCTCAAGCAATGCCTCCAGTGCAGTCTGGGTGGCATCGCCATCGGCCACGTCAAACTGAATCGTTTCTGCCGAGCCGCCATTGGCCTGCAATTGGGCACACAGGTTTTGAGCGCTGGCCATGTTGTGGTGGGCGTGAATCACCACATGCAGGCCATCGGCTGCGAGGCGGCGGCAGATCGCTGCCCCGATGGCGCCACTGCCACCGGTGACCAAGGCGCGTTTCATCTTGATGACCCTTTCAAATGTCAGGTGATGCTGCAGACTTCGATTCCGAGCCGCAGGCTGTCCAGGTACTCCAGCACCACCGCTCCGCTGCGAGCGTGCGCCAATAGCGCCAGCAAAGGCAAGCTGCGTGCAGCGGGAATGCTTTGGCGCAATTGCTCCATACCGTCCTGGCGCATGGGCGTTGCGGGCGCGTCGCTGAGGGTCAGCTTGAGCAGCGCTCTGGCGGCTAGAGTCTGGTGGGGGTTGACAACCAGGGCCACGCCCATGGCGGCAGGAATGGGGCGCAAGCGCTGCAAGGGCTCGGGAAACCCCGTGTCATAGGCGAGAAGAAGGCAAGGCTTGCCACTACTGAGGGCTTGGGTGGTCGCTTCTAGCAGGCCGGCGGCAAAGGTGGCGTCGTAAGCGCTCAGGCTGGTGCTGGGCTGCATGCTGCCTGTGGCGATACCCCAATACCCAGACGCTGCGTTGTGCACCGAATTGTGAAAACGCGTCGGGGACAGTGCTCGGTCATTGGATGCCAGAGTTTCCAAAATGGCATGGGTGTTGTCGCAGTCGGCTTCTGTCGACGAAAACACCGTGGACAGGTTGGTCAGATCAGCCCCCGCATGGCGCGCGGCCTCTAATCCAATGGCCATCGACAGTTTCACCGGCATACCAACCCGCCGACGTTCGGCGGGGGGTAGTTTTTCTACGGCGGGTAGTAGCGTTGGCGCGGTCCCATAGGGCGCTCGCCCTGTCAACACGTCGCAGGAGTTCTCCCAGCCCGACAAGCCAGGCCCCCACAGACCCACACCGTCAAAGTAGATGTTTAGCGTGCTCATGCGAGGTTATTCACATCCCACGCGTTCCACTTGCGTGGATCCCATGACCGTAACGCCCTTTTCGTCAGCGCCATTGCCAACCGCCAGCACGTCACCAGAGCTTGTTGCCAGATGCGCTTGGCAATGCGCCTTGATGGTCAAGCCACCCATCACGCTGACCGTGGTGCGAAAGCAGTACCAGCCATTGGGGTTGAGTACCTCAATGGCCGAGCCACCGGCAACATTGACGCTCGGATTGACCAGTACCAAGGCAGGGCTGCTTGTTGCCTCAGCGTCGAAAGTGTCGGGGCCTATGCCAAACACCTTGACCGAAGTAGACAGTGTTTTGTAGTGCGGCCTTTTGCCGAAAGGGTGCGTGCCCCAGGCTTTCAGACAGCTGGCGACAGCGCTGTTCATTTCGTCTGCCGCTGCTGCGGATACCATCGCACAAGCGCCCAGTAACAAGCCGATCAACCAGTGCTTTTTTGTGTGCGCGATGGGCATTTCGTCTTCTCTTTGTGGATGGATATTGTCAATTATCGTATTGGTTGCGGTGGGCGCTTAAACCGGTCTGGCTCGCGTTCTGGGCCGCCTGGGCGGGGGGCCTGCAGGCCAATGGACCGTGATCCAGCCAATCCTCCCACAGCAACCTCCAGGTCGGCCAATGGTGGTCTCCAGGGAGCATGCGAACCCGCTCCGGGGGCAGTAAATCGGCGAGCAGGCGCTGCCCACCCAGGAACCGGTCCGTATTGCCCGTAGCGAAATACACGGGGGTAGGCCACTGTGCTTTCAGAGATTCTTGGCCCAGCCATTGCCACCACATGCGTTCATCTTGGGCCGTTGTCTGCTGTTGGCACCAACTGGATGCACCGCCGGCTGCCCGGATCTCGGCGAGAACATCCGCCGTGCCTGTGTAAGGGGCCATCAAATAGAGGCCCGCAAGCTGGTCCGCATGGCTGGCTGCGCAGTACAGCGCGTTGAAGGCGCCCATAGAAATACCGACCAACCAGATGGCGCTATAACCGTTGGCGCGGGCGGGTTGCAGAACCTGCGTAGCAAGCGCTGAAACCATGCTGTTGTCGAGCACATGCTGCGCTGTGACATCTGCCAGAAGCAGGTCTACAGGCAGATGGCGCTCGCGCACTGCACTGACAAACCCTTGCTCGTAAAAGTCGTCAGTGCTGGACAAGGCGGGGGGAAGCAGCACCAGCAACGTTTCGCTGCGCTGGGCGTCAGCGTGCAGCTCAGTGCGTATGCGCATCAAGGTGCTCCCGCGTGAAAATGGCCGCAAAGACCAATGCGAGAAACGCGCCCGGAGCCACGGTGCTGCCTATGGCGGCGAGCACCGGCACCTTGGACAGACCCAGTACGCCAAAACTCCCCACGGACGTCAGGTTCGCAACGACCAGGGAGACTTGTGTCTGCTGGCGGTAGTGGGCACTGCCGGTTTGCGCGCCACGGTCGAAAAATAGGGCGTAGTTGGACCCGACGGCCACCACCAACAGCAAACCCACCAGATGCAGGATGGTGAGTTGGTTGCCCTGGAGCAGGAGGGCTGCCGTCACGCACACCACAGCACAGGCCACCGGCGCCACCACCCTGAGGGTGCGAAGCCAGGAGCGCAGCGAGACCATCAGCAGCACCAGAATGAACAGACATCCCAGGCCCGCAAGCCACAACGCCTCATGGCGATAACCATCAAACAGGCTGCTGGATTCTTCCAGCATGTCGATCACCACGGCATCGCCGAGGCCCTGGGCGCGCAGTGCGCCATGCACCACATCCAGTGGGATGTGGTCTACCAACGGGCCATCGGCCATGGGGCGCAAGGGCATCAGCACCACGTAGTCCGACACGCGCGGAACCAGCATGGAGTCCACCATCAGCGCCGCTGAAGTGCCGTCCAAATCCTTGCGCAGCAAGGGCGGGCGTTGGCGCGCAGCCTGCAGATCGGTCAGAAACCCATCCAGGCGCTCGGCCCGGACCGGCAAACCTTGCAGGGCTTGCTGCAATCGAGCGGGCGCCTGTGCCGCGTCGGGCAATGCGGCTTGTCTGGCGCGTTGCAACGCAATGCTGGGGAGCACCGTCGCAGGTGAATTGAACCCGGCAAGTACTTTTTGTTTCTCCAGATCTTGCATCACTGCACCAGCGCGTTCGGCTTGTTGCAGTGCGGCTTCCTGATCAGGCGCTGTCAGCGCCATGATGTAGCGCGTGTCGGCCCCTCCCAGGTCTGCGCGCAACTGCTCGTCCGCTTGCCGTTCGGATTGCGGTATGGGATTGAGGCCTGAGAGCTGGCTGTTCCAGATGCTGCCGTTGTGCAGAAGTACCGCACCACAAGCCACCATCGCCAGCACTGCTGCAGGCCATCGCAGTGTGGCCGCGCGTCCAATGCCGTAGTCAAGTTTCGCTGCCATCTGGCTGAGGTCACGCAGGGCCAAGTGCTGCGGCGTCAGTGCCGGGAGCACGTAGCGTGTGACGAGTACGGCGGCGACCAGGCCGCTGATGGAATACAGGCCCAACTGGGCCAGGCCTGGAAAACTGGAACTCAAAAGGGCAGCGAAACCAGCAATAGAGGTCAGAACGCCCAGCCAGATGGTGCGCCAAAAGCTGCCTGAAACATGCTGGGTACTGCGGTTGATGAAGAAGTAGATGGAGAAATCCACCGCTTCACCAATCAGCGTGGTGCCAAAGCCCAGCGTTAGGCCGTGTACCTGATCAAAAGCCACGCTCACTGCGGCGATGCCGACAGCCACCCCAGACAGTACGGGCAGCAGACTCAGTACCAACAGCGTTGGCGAGCGGTACACCACAAGCAGCAGACAGACCACCAGCGCAAAGCTGGCGGTGGCAAGGCGTCCGACTTCTTTTTGAATGGTGCTGCGCGAGGTCGCTGAGGACACGCCAGCGCCGCTCAGCACAAGACGGGCATCCGCACTGCGTTCAGGCAGCGCGTTAAAGAGGGCGCGTGTGGTGTCTACTGCCTG
>JBQMQB010000005.1:11650-13859 GCA_052172715.1 Giesbergeria sp.
GGAGTGACCGCCGGGCTAAGCAGGTAGCGGTTGTCGAAGAAATAGGCTCGGTCGTGCTCCTGGGTTTCTTCTTGCCCGTTTTGTACGGCCACAAACAGGTTGGTTTGCTGCAGCTCTTTGGCAAGAGCGCGTGACAGGCGAGCACGTTCGGCCTGGCTGCCCCCTTCAATGCCCATCATCATGAGTCGCGCTACTGCACCATCGTGCAATTGGTCAATCAGGAGTTGCTGGCGCGCATTGGGTGTGCGCGGCATGAACGCCGACAAATCCGCTACAAAGTGGGTCTGCACGATGACCAGAAGGCAGGTCAGTATTCCGACAAGCCAGAGCACCACCGGCAGTGCACGGTGTTTGTTTGTCATGCCGCAGGTTCCCAGAAGTCGAAAAAATTGAACCAGTTGTACGGTGCTGCCTTGCAGTGCCGCTCCAGGGTTGCGACGTATTGGCGCAAGGCGCTCTGAACCGCTGCATCGCGCTGGCTGCGTGAAACTTCGGCGAAATCGGCCAACGGCTCAAAGTGCACCTCGTAACGGTTTCCGCCGCAGTAACGTCCCGTCATGAAATAGACCGGCTGTCCCAGCATGGCCGCCATGCGAAAGGGCCCTGTCGGGAAGCGTGCAGGTGCACCTAAAAATGGAAGACTGATGTACTGGTCTGGGCCGGCTGCGCGGTCGGCGAGGACTCCGACCATGGCGCTGGTATTCAGCTTGTGGTGGATGGTCAGCATGGAATCGGCCTGCCCCAAAGCGATGATATCGGTGATGGCGTGTGGATTGATGGCGGCCAGGACGCGGTTGAGCTGGCGGGCATTTTCCGGGTACATCGCCATGTAGGACTTGAAACGGTTGTTGCGGCTATGGGTGAGTAAAACTTCAAAGCTGCCCATGTGCGCACCAAACAGCAATATGCCTTGGCCCTTGTCGTGGTGATCGGCGATCAGCTCTTCACCAAACACCTGAATGTCAAACAAATTCACTTGGTTGTTGAGCAGGTAGAAGCGGTCATGGATGGTGCTGGCAAACGCCAGGATGTGCCGGTACAGATCGATCCATGTGGCGGGTCGCTGCAGGGCCCGCTCCAGGTAACTGCGCGACGCCTTGCGCGCTGCGGGTGCAGCAAAGAGAAAATACAAGGCAATGCCATAGACCACGCTGCGCGATAGGCGACGACCAAAAATCAGGGAAATTCGGCTTATCAACTGGAGCAGGAAGAAGCTTCCACGCTCCTTGCTCCGCATCCATTGCGGCTTGTCATTTGGCGGCTGAGGTGGGGAGGGCTGGCTCATGCAGGAGCACTTAAAGGCAAGGGAAAACGGCCACTGGCAATTTTTCGCACTGCGCTGCGGATTTCAAAACGCACCGCGCAAGTACCTACTTCAAAGTCGAGTTCCAGTGCATCGAAAGGGGTGGCTGGGCTGTGAAATTTGGCCTCGGTCAGTGCCTGTACGGAGTGGCCCAGTTGTGCTTCGATGGCCGCCTGCGCCCAATCCAGGAGCAACACACCGGGGACAATCGGTTGCCCCGGAAAATGACCCGCAAACACGGGATGGTCTGCAGAATATGGCAATGGTACGACGGGCATCTCAGACTCTCGGGGCAAGGTGAGTGGCACGCAGTGCTGCCAGCGCAGATGCGGCCAGTTTTCCATTGGAGTCGCGCGGCAAAGCCTCCACGAAAACCAGCGGGCGAGGCAAAAACACCGGATCCACATGCTGGCGCAGGGTCGCCAGGACGTCTGCACCCGTCAGTGCAGGCGCCACGATGAAGGCCACCAGGCGCGCCGCTTCGTCGGCAGCACCGGTTTCGTGCGTGCAGAAAACGCCGTCTTCCACACCAGCGATGCTGAGCAAGAGCTGGTTGAGAAAAGCCAGCGAGTTGCGTTTGCCGACGATATTGATCATGTCGGAGTTGCGACCCAGCAGGCGAAAGCGGGTAGGACTGAGCAGCTCCACCGTATCGTTGAGCCCTTGTGGCGCATCAAAATGCTCAGCATGGGCTTGCGTCTGGTGCTTGTGCTGGTCCTGTTGCAGCGCAATGCCGCAATAGGTAGTCCATTCCAAGTCCTGGGTCGGACGCCGGGTCGCCAACGCACCGGTTTCCGTGGAGCCATAGATTTCCACCATAGGCGCATTCAACTGGTTTTCAACCTCTTTCGCCAGCTCCAGTGACAACGGTGCCGTGGCGGACAGTACGGCGCTGACGCGGGGCAA
>JBQMQB010000005.1:13959-24880 GCA_052172715.1 Giesbergeria sp.
GGGGTGCGGAACCGCCACATAGGGCATTTGCTCCAGCATCGGTGTTGCCTGTTCGCCCAGGCAGACGGCATCGGGAAAATCGCTGAACAGCGCAGCCATATTTTCTGGCGCCGTGGAGTTTTGCAACAAACTCACCACACCGCGGCTAATGGCGGCAAACAGGGCGATGGAGAACCAATAGCGATCCTTGCACAAGTTGAATACATGCCCAGTCTGTGGCAGGCGCGCAGCCAAGGCCAATATGTCGCTCAGGAATTCGGCCTGACTGACCGGGCGCTGGTGGCGGTAGGCGATAGTCTGTGTGGTGAGGCTGCCGGGCAACAGGGGGAGCGTATTCATAGAGCGGCAAAGGTGATCTCGTGGGCTGCCGCAGGCTTGGTCAGCACGCCAGCGCGGCCACACAGCAGCAGACGGTCTTGGCAGAGAACACGAAAGTCGTACAGCAGACTCACCTCATTGCCCGATATGCGCGTCGCCTGCACGGTGATGTCGGCCTCTGCAGCATCCAGCTGCGGTGCCCACCATTGGACATTGCGCACACTGGTGAGATAGCCCACTTGAGGGAGTTGATGCGGTGGTGCCAGCAGGGCGCCATGCACGGCCATAGCCTGCGCTGCATATTCAATGCCGGCACTGATGGGGAGCCCGTTCGCATTGCGCAGTGGGTTGTCCAGCGCTCTGTGGCTGTGGGCGTAGCACTCAATTTCGGTGTCGTCCCAGTACCTGACTGCTTCGAGCAAGCACATGGCGCCCTGGTGTGGAATGTGGCGCTGAATCCAGGCGCGGTCGATCTTCATGGCTGCAGCGTGATGGAAATGTTGAGCCCTTGCAGGTACTCGATCACCAGGCGCTGCTGCTGTTGTTGCTGCGTGGCCAAAGCCGACAACAAGGGCAGTGCGCGCGCAGCAGGCACATTGCAGCGCATGGCTTCAAAGTCTGGTGTGAACATGGGATGGGCCGACTCTTGGGTCAGCGAAAGCGTCAAGCGGCACAGAGTGTGAATGCTTCGCTGCGGTGTCAGTAACAGCGCCACGCCGAAAGGGGGTGCAATGATGCGCGCGTCATGCAAGGGAGAAAGATAGGGCGTATCAAACGCCACCAGCAGACAAGGGCGGGCATTGCTGCAGATCTGGCTGACAGTTTCCAGCAGTGCGGCGCCAAAACCTGCATCGTGGGCGCTTAAGCTGATGGATGGTTGGCGGCTCTGGGTGGCAATGTGCCAGTAGCCGGCCGCTGCGTTGTGAACGGAATTGTGAAACCGGGTGGGCGAAATGGCCCGGTCTGGTGACGCCAGCGCTTCCAGAATGTGGTGGCAATTGTCGCCATCACCGGCACTCGATGAAAACACCGTGCTTAAAAGCGTCAGTGCCATAGGTGACTGCTGGACAGCGTCATAGCCTACTGCCATGGCCAGCTTGACAGCAACGCCCAATCGACGGCGTTCTGCCGCTGGCAGAGCATCGATGCTGGGCAATTGCAAAGGCGCCGGATGGTAGGTTTTCGGCGCTGCAAGTACGGCACGCGCATGCTGCCATCCGCTTAATCCAGGCGCATACAAACCAACACCGTCCACAAAAACTTGCAGAGGCGTCATGCCCTTTTCCGGGAGAACAACAGACTGCAATTGCTACCACCAAAGCCAAAGGAGTTGCTCAGGGCGTGGGTAACTGCCTGCTCCTGGTTCGTCAGAAGGTAATTGCAATGCAGGCGTGGATCGCGAGTGACGGTGCCGACACCGCCTGGCAAAAATCCATGGCGCAGCGCAATGGCGCATACCACGGCTTCCACGCCACCAGCGGCTCCCAGTGTGTGACCCGTGTGGCCCTTGGTGGAGCTGCAAGGTGTGGTGTGACCAAATACCGAGGTCACACCCAAATCCTCGGCGGCATCGTTGCTGGGCGTGGCCGTTCCGTGCAGGTTGATATAGCCAATAGCCTGCGGCTGCAGATGCGCCATGTCTAAGGCAGCCTGCATGGCGAGGCGTGCACCCAGTCCCTGGGGATGGGGCGCCGACATGTGGTGGGCATCGCTGGACTCGCCTACGCCGCTGAGCAGAATGTCATCCACCTGGGCATGGTCAGCGCGCTCCAGCAAGATGAACGCAGCGCCTTCGCCAATTGAGATACCGTCGCGCTGAGCGTCAAAGGGCATGCAGGGGCGGCTAGAAACCAATTGCAGGGAATTGAAGCCGTAAAGCGTGGTCAGGCACAGGGAGTCCACGCCGCCCACCACTGCCGCATCGATCAGGCCGCAACTGATCATGCGCTGAGCGATACCAAATACTTTGGCGCTCGATGAGCAGGCGGTCGAGACCACATAAGCCGGGCCCTGCAGATCGGCGTAGTGGCGCACGAAATCCGCTACGGAGAACATGTTGTGGGTATGCCGGTAGCTGTAGCTGGCCGGCAGGGCCCCGCTGATGGGATCGCGCTGACGATAGGCCTGCTCTGAACTCAAAATGCCGGAGGTGCTGCTGCCAAGAAATACGCCAATGCGCTTTCTGCCGTAGCGCTCTGCCGCGTCTTGCACACTTTGCATGAAACCATCTTGCTCCAGAGCGAGTTGGGCCAGTCGGTTGTTGCGGCAGTCGAAATCCCGCATATCGGTGCGCATGGCGATGGCATCCAAACCGTCAACTTCGCCCATGCAGGTGGGGATATCTACCGTTTCCCATGAGCGTGCGCGCAGGCCACTGCGCTGTGAACGCAGTGCATCTAGGGTGCCAGCAATGCCGCGCCCCAATGCGGTGGTCGTTGTGAATATTTTTACTAATAATGGAGGCACGGCAAATTCACCTTACGGAAGGCTGGAATTCTATTTGGCTGGTGTGGAATACGGATCGAGGCAGCAGCAAGCACTGAGCAGCCACCACCTCAAGCCAGATTGCATGCGTGGGTCAGTGTGACAGGGGTCAGTCCGCGGCTCCGAATTGCATCCAGCAGCCTGGGCAACACGGACACAATCACCGCCTCGCCCAAGGGCGTGCGTGCCGCATTGCCATCGTGCAATAGCAAGATGTCGCCGGCGGCAAGTTGGCGGGTTAAGCGCTGCAGTACTTTCTCTGGGTCCTGCTCCCGTGTATCGAAACCACGGCGGGTCCAACTGACCAGCTCCAGGCCAGAGCCATGCAGCACCGGATCTAAAAATGGATTGCGCAGACCGGCGACAGCGCGATAGAACCGGGGCGTCTGGCCTGTGATGCGCTGCAGAATGTGTTGCCCATCTAAAATTTCGCTGCGCCAGCCTTCGAGCCCCGAGAGCGAAAGGAGTATGGGATGGCGTGCGCCGTGGTTTTCAATGCGGTGCCCTTCTGCCACGATGCGGCAGCACAATTGCGGATGCGCAGCGGCGCGCTCGCCAATACAGAAAAATGTTGCGTGGACGCCATATTGAGCAAGGATGTCCAGAACCTGCGGGGTGATCTCGGGGTCGGGGCCGTCGTCGATAGTGAGGGCCACTTCGCCGCGTTGCACCGCTGCGGCAGGCAGGCACACCAAGTTGACGCCCAGCCAGGTACTGCGTGGCCACAAGCCAACCACCGTCAGCATCAGTTGACTAAAAAAAATCGTGACTACCGTCGCCCACCATTTTTCCGGATAAAAGATGAGCAGCAACAGCGCAGCAGCATGGAGCGCAAGTTGGAGCTGCAAAAAAAAGCCGGGGCGCCACGGGCGCGGGCGCGGAAGGGGCGTCGGCGTGTGGCCGATCACGGCGCAGCGACCGCCGAGGAGATCGTCATTTCGATGCGGTCACCGTCGGTTTGATCAAACGCGATAGTTTTAATGTTCGCATCAGCACCACCAATGTGAATTTGGCGCACGACCTTGGTCAGTGCTTGTTGCACCGGCACCAGTGTGAGCTGCCATTTGTTTTGCGCGCCAGAAAATTCGATGGCGTAGTTTTTTTCCAGAGTGGCCTGGTCACCGCTGAGTGTGCCCCGGATGCTCTCCACCAAAGCGGCAACGTCCGGGTGGTCTTGCAGACGCAGCTGGAGCGGTTGCTTTTCGTACAGGGTAACCGTCAGCTTGTCGCCATCCAGCAGCATGGATTCAGGGCGTGGCTTGAGGGTGCGCTTCTCCAGCCGATTCGGCGCTTCAAATGACAACTCTCCGGAAGATTCCAGTGGATTCTCCAGAATATCGATGTATTTTTTCTCGGTAAAACTGGCTTTGCCGGTTTTTTTCAAGGCCAGTGCGTGCATCAAATCGGGCAGAGCCCAGTCTGCGGCATAGCTGTTGGCGCACAACAATATGCAGACGAATGTGGCGCACAGCTGCCCCCGGCGACACCATGAACGCCATGCCCTATCAACGCTGCTCATAGGCGCGATACGCTCGGATCGTCTGGGCAATACTAAAGTGGGCGCGATCGGGCAGCACGCGCACGCGCACGCCATATTCGATGACAAACATCAGCCCAACGACCACGGGGGTGAGCAGGTTGGCGAAGTAGGACCAGACAGACAAGGGACCAAAAAAGAACAGGCCCACCGACACTGCCGCACTGGTCACAAAGTACGCGGTCCATGCCACTGTGACTTTCCATGTGTAGCGCATGTAAGCAGCGTCAGGTGGGCCAGGCAACATCACGCGTGTGACACGGGAGCACAACGCGTTGGCGTCGCCTTGTCCCAGGGTACTGCCAAAGGTGGTGGCCAGCAAAATCATGGTACCGGCATGTTGCATGAAGTACAGCCAGTTGACGTGGTTGCGCAACTCCTCCAGATAGACCAGCACGGTCAGTGCCAATACAGCAAGCAGAGGCAGTGCAAACCAGCGCAATCGAGAGTGCCAAGCGGCCAGCAAAGCGACGACCGTCACTGGGGCGACTCCCAGTGCCAGCATCCACAGGCTGGGATGTGCGTCGATGGTCAATAGATGGCTGAAAGCCAGGTACGCAGCGCCTGCGACAACGAGGGCTGCCACCACCAACAGCCGCATGAAGCGTGTCACTTGGTGCGCTTTTCGGCGATATAGGCACTCAGACTACGCAGTGACTTGAAAATATGAAAATTGTCATCGCCTTCCGTCTTCATCTGGATGCCATATTGCTTGGAAACCACCAGCGCAATTTCCAAGATATCGATGGAATCGAGCCCGAGGCCATCGCCATACAAATCCGCGTCGGCTTCGATCGCTTCCGGTTCCACCTCAAGGTTCAGCGCCGAGACCAAAAGTTGAGCCACTTCGCGCTCAAGTTCTGTATGGGTCATCGCCGCATTGGATAGGTTGGTCATGGTGTAAAAATCAAGGAAAGTGGGTGTCGTTGCGGATCGAACCTGCCTGAGGAGAGCGGCAGCATTTCCAGGACAAAATTTTTGCTGGCCCGCAGGTTGCACTTTGTAGCATGGCGCATTTTAAGGCGGCACTGCTGCAAGGCAGACGAGCGGGTGAGGGTTGGTTTTGCTGGATACTCACAGCCCTTCCCTTGTGCTCAATCGGACGTCGTATCCCGGGCAGCATGTATGCGGTGCGAGATGCCGATGACCGCGTCACTTTGCCTCTTGCGAGGCACAGATATTTTCCGAGCTCAAACGTCCGTATGTCTTCTGATTTCAATGCCAATTCCACTGTGGATTGGCGAAGTATTTTATTTTTTGATTTTTGGTTCAAATTTATCGGTACCAGTGTGTTCATGTCGATTTTTTTCTGGGCTTATTTTTCCCTGCTTAAAGATCCTGCGTTTCCTGTGGTGGTGATGCCGCTCACGGTGGTGGATGATTGGGTGGATTTTTCGCCTATAGCATTGGTTCCTTATTTTTCACTTTGGATTTACTGCTCGCTGCCGGTCATGGCAATGCCTCAGCGCGTTCGATTAATAAATTTTGGATTATGGATTGGCGCAATGAGTTTAATTGCTCTGTCTGTTTTTTATTTCTTACCCAGTGCGGTGCCTTCAGCGAATATTGATTGGACCCAGTACCCCAGCGTATCTTTTCTTAAGGAGGTGGATGCAGCGGGAAATGCTTGCCCTTCCATGCATGTTGCGGCCGCTATTTATTCGAGTTTTTGGCTGTATTGGTTGATGTCAGAACTTCGCATGGGGTGGCGCGCTCAGGCAGTCCAAGTATTTTGGGGGCTTGCCATTGTGTATTCCACCATGGCCACCAAACAGCATGTATCTCTGGATGTATGGGCGGGCATCGCATTGGGGACCGTGTTTGCCTGGGTCTCCAGAAAAACCGATTTAAAACTTCGGCCAGCCGGATGAGCGATCAATTGACCTGGAAAACTAACAACTTCATCCCAATGATCGCAAATGATATTGTATTTCGCGCTGAACTTAAAGCCTACATTCTTGCCGCCGTCGACCAGACGGAGCCACCCGATGTCTTGCGCGACGACGAACCGTGGTTTGGTCCTGAGTCCAGGCTAGATCTGGATTCTCTCGATGCCTTGCAGATATCCATGGCAATTCAGAAAAAATGTGGCGTGCGTATGTCGGACAGCAAGGAGACCCGTCGCGCGATGGTCTCGCTACTGAGCTTGGCCGACTATTTGCACCGCCATCGGTCAGCATGACGCCTGTTTATCTGGCCGGCAGTGGGCTGGCCTGCGCGTTGGGACTGAATACACAGGCCTCGGCAGTCGCCTTGTCCTCAGACACGCATGCTGTTTCGTTCAACTCTGCGCCCAGCGACATTGGTGCACCATTTCCCTTCCGTGCCATTGCGGACGTTCATGGCAATTGGAATGAGCGTGCCCGCGCGCTCATTGGACAAGTCGCGCTTGAAGCGGGCGCATATCACGCCCGTGCAGGAGCTCTGTTCATCGCCACGTCATCGTTTGATATTGGTGCCGTAGAACAGGGTGCCGAGCGAATGGACTACACCTCTTTCGCTGACAAGGTTGCAGCCTGGTTAGAGTGGATGGGGCCGGTGTTTGTGATCAGTACGGCCTGCACTTCCAGCCTGACCGCCTTGCTGGCTGCGCACGCATTGCTGCGCAGCGGCGAAGAGCAAGAGGCACTGGTGCTGGGCTTGGAGATAAAAAATCAACTGTCTTTGGATGGTTTTGCTGCACTGCAACTGCTCTCGCCAAGCCACAGCCAGCCGTTTGGCGTCGATCGCGATGGCCTCGTGTTGGGTGAGGCCGTTGCTGCACTGAGGCTGTCCACACGCGAGCCGTCGCTCTGGAAGATGCTGGGGGGGGCCAATGTGGTGGACGGAAGAGTGCCCACCAGCGCTTCTGTCGCGGCGGTCGTACGCATGTACCAGATCGCTTTGAACCAATGTGGGTTGGCTGCGCAGGACATTGATCTGATTAAGGTGCAGGCGGCAGGCAGCCCGGTAAATGATGCGGTAGAGGCGCAGGGCTTGCGCGAGATGTTTCCAGTGCAGCCTCCCCTGGTGTCGTTAAAGCCTTCTCTAGGCCACACCATGGGTGCCTCCGGTGCTGCAGAAATTGCCTTGCTGATGGCCTGCCTTGCGCAAAATCAGTGGCCCCCTTGTAGCCATGCTGCGGATGAAGCTTTGGGTGTCCGTTGCACCGCACGCCCACCGGACACCGTTCGCCGTATCTTGGCGAGCATCTTGGGGTTTGGTGGCGGCCATGCTACGGTGGTCTTGGAGCGCACATGAGCCATTTTTCTGTCAGCGGGCGCTGCGTTGCTGCCCCACCACCTGCAGATTGGCGAGAGCACCTGGCCCAGATGTTGGGCGCCAGGCCCAGGCGGGTTGACGCATGGGCTGAGCTGGGTTTGTATGGCGCGCTGCGCTGCATGGCCGATTCGGGTGAAAAAGTGCTGCCACCAGACGCTATCTTGCTGTTGAGCAGTCGGCGTGGTACTTACGCCGCCACAGAAGCCGCGCTAGAGCAAATGCAAGACGATTTACTTATGCCGTTGACGTTCTTGCAGACGCAGCCGAGCCAGTTGCTGGCTTTGTTGGCTGCACAAATGGATTGGCTGGGCCATGCCTGTTTTTTTGCAGCGACACAGCCAGACGATTTACTTCGTTTGGCGGCAGTGCAGGCCGGGGCCGGTGGCGTGCTATTAGGCTGCGTAGACGAAATAGACGGCGGCTTCACCAACTGGCTGCGACTGCGCCGCGACACGGTAGAAAAATACGATTTCAAGGCTGCTTTTTCGGACTGGATGCCCTCACCGGATGGGTACCGGTTGAGGGTTCTCGAAGCACGGGAAAACCCATGAAATCAATCATTGAAATGATAAAATCTGTATCTTTTTTCCGACATTCATTCACTACCGTTAGTTTTACAGTTGAGTGGCGCCATTGAATTCAGTTGAATCCCCCACCGATACGTCCGTCAAACGCATTTTGGTGCTGTCTTATTCGCAAACCGGGCAATTGGCCTCGATTACGCAGAGCATCGTGGCCCCATTGCAGCAGAGTAGCCATTGCTCTGTACACATCGAAATCTTGCGACCGGTGACGCCGTATCCATTTCCATGGCGTTTTTTCAGTTTCCTGGATGCCTTTCCAGAATCTGCACACATGGTTGCGCCGCCATTGCAGCCTTTGTCCTTGAATGGCGAAGAGGATTTTGATCTGGTGATCCTGCCGTATCAAGTCTGGTTTTTGACCCCCTCTCTACCCATCACTGCATTTCTTCAACATCCGCAGGCCAAAAAACTACTTGTGGGTAAACCCGTGGTCACTGTCATCGCGTGTCGCAATATGTGGATGCTGGCGCAAGACAAGATGAAAGGCATGCTGGCCGCCTGCGGCGCGCGCTTGCTTGACAACGTTGCGCTGGTCGACCCCAGCCCCACCATGACCACCTTGTTTACCACTCCTCTGTGGCTGCTGAGTGGCAAGCGTGACCTTCTTCCAGGCCTACCCGCCGCCGGAGTGGACGCGGCCAGCATCCAGGCGGCGAGTCGATTTGGTTTTGCGCTGCGTGATGCTTTGCTCAGAGATAAGGAGCGCGGCACCGCGCCTTTGCTGACCGGTTTGAGTGCGGCAGATTCCGATCCCAGCCTACTATTCAGCGAGAAAGCGGCCACCCGCAGCTTTTATCTGTGGGGCAAACTGCTGCGCACGGCGGGAGCACCAGGGCAGTTACGCCGCCGTCCCTTCCTGCTTTTGTATGTCGTATTTCTAATCACTTTGATCTTGACCATCGTGCCGTTGAGCCTGTTGGTACAGGCGATCGTGCGGCCACTTTTGCAGCGAAAATTTGATGCGCTCAAGCAGAGATTTGATGCGCCGTCGGGCTCAGGTACCGAGAGGATGTCTGTGTATGAGCAATGAAGTTTTTCTGACACGCACTGCGGCCTATTTACCGCTCGAGCCCGTGGGCAACGATGCCATGGAGTCGGTGCTGGGCATGGTCGGCGGGCGTCCGTCTCGGGCACGGCGCATTGTGCTGCGCAACAACGGCATCCAGAGCCGCCACTACGCACTCGATCCCGCCACGGGCGAGCCCGTCATGACCAACGCCGCACTGGCCGCCGAGGCCGTGCGTGCCCTGGGCGATGTCGGCCCGGTGGATTGTCTGGCCGCTGCCACTTCGCGCCCCGATCAGTTGATGCCCGGGCACGGCGTGATGGTGCATGGGGAGTTGGGCTGGCCGCGACTGGAAGTCGCATCGCTGGCGGGTATTTGCGTGGCCGGCGCCTCGGCCTTCAAATACGCTTTCATGGCGGTGCGGGCGGGCGGCGCGCAGCGTGCCGTGGCGGTGGCCTCTGAGATGGCTTCCTTGGCTTTGCGCGCTCGCAATTTTGATGCCGAAGCCGACCATAAAGTTAACGCACTGCAAGAGCGCCCGGAAATCGCTTTTGAGAAAGATTTCTTGCGCTGGATGCTGTCCGACGGCGCAGGGGCTGTGCTGCTGGAAAGCCAGCCGAGCGGGCCGCTCAGCCTCAAAGTGCTGTGGGTCGAGCTGTCATCTGCGGCCCATGAGCTTCCCGCTTGCATGTATTCGGGCGCTGAAAAAAATGCCGATGACTCGCTCACCGGCTGGCAGCTGTTTTCGACCGACGAGTGGGCCACGCAGTCGGTCTTCACCGTCAAGCAGGATGTCAAGCTGCTCAACGAGCATGTCATTCGCGTCACGCTCACCGAGCCGCTGCGCGAGCTGGTGACGAAACACAATCTGGCGGAGCAAACCATCGACTGGTTCCTGCCGCATTACTCGTCGAATTATTTTGCCGAGGCCGTTGCTGCCGGTGTGGTCGAAACCGGTTTGAACATTCCACCCGAGAACTGGTTCACCAACCTGGTGCAAAAGGGCAACACCGGCTCAGCCTCGCCCTTCATCATGCTGGACGAACTGTTTCGGTCCGGCCGCATCCAGAAAGGGCATAAATTGCTCATGTACATCCCTGAGAGCGGGCGTTTTTCCAGCGGTTTCATCTTCCTGGAAGCCGTTTGATGGATGTCAATGACGTGCCCCAAGAGGGCAATCGCACGCTGGGCAGCCACCGCAAGGCGCTGTACGCCAAAAATGACGAAGGCCAGATGGTGATCGTTCCCTCGCGCGGCTCGGAGGTGGACGAGACCGTCACCCTGCAAGCCGTAGCGCGCATGCGCGCGCTGGCCGATGCCGCCAAGCAGCGCGTGCTGGCAGGCCAAAGCGCTCCGCTCGAATACTGGATGTGTGCCTGCCGCATGGATGTGGCGCTGCTCTCGCAGGTCAGCGGCATCTGGCAGTGGCGCATCCGACGGCATTTCCATCCGCAGCGTTTTGCCCAGCTGCCGCTGCGCCTGCTAGCGCGTTATGCCGAGGCCCTGGGCCTGAGCATCGCGCAGTTGAAAAGCCGACCATGACCACCAACGTGACATCCGCCACAACCCCTTTCCAGCACCGCCATGCAGCCCATTGCGAGAGCGGTGCTGCAGCCAACTTGATGACGCACCATGGCGTCGAACTGTCTGAAGCCATGGCCTTTGGCTTGTCTTCGGCCTTGTCGTTTGCCTATCTGCCATTCGTCAAGCTCACGGGCTTTCCGTTGATTG